>CAZYTI010000886.1:0-2701 GCA_964650065.1 uncultured bacterium | reverse complement strand
ACGATAGAGGCTGGTCTACGTATGGTGGCCCGAAACGGGTACGCACGGTTTTTTTTGACTGACAGTACAAGGGGGGAACAAACAAATCTCCTATAGCAGCTCGATGGCATGATGTGCGTATAAAAACCCCTTGTTGACAGAGACTCCTTATAGCAGTTCAATGACTGAGAGAAAACAAGCTGTTCTGCGCCAGTCACGACAACATCATGAGGTTGTGCCAGAAAGTGCAAGAAAAAAAATATTCCGAGAAGAGAAATCTTGACATCATGTCATCATATGTCACAATTAATGAACTGATTTTTTCCTTTTAAGCGCATTACTCAGGGGAAATCCAGGGGCTTTGTGCTAGAGGGAAGGGTAGGATTTACATAGGAGGATGCAACGGGAGAAAAATTTGTGATGGATGTTGTGAAGTAATGATCATTAAACACAGAACAAACGTTAACTTTAGTAATGTGAGGAGTGGACCTATTTCTTGAGCCTGTATTTCGGTAAATCGGGACACATATCTCCCTCTCAGGAGAGGTTGAGGGAGAAACGTTGCTGAAAGTCCCTGAAATAAGGGAAACAAAATAGGTCCAACCCTCTAGTAATGTATTAAGGAGAAACGATTATGAAAAAAGTAGCAACAACTATTTTAACACTCATGTTTGTACTCACAGCAACAACATTTGCAATCGCCGCGGATACGATAGCGATTATTATGCCACCGTCTGACAACATATTCTTTAGAGCTGAAGCTGAAGGAGCTGCGGCGAAAGCGACAGAATTGGGGTATGAACCATTGAACCTTTATCATGAAGATGACGCGAACAAACAAATGGAGCTGTTTGATTCGGTGATTGCGCGTGGGGTAGTAGCTATTGTTCTGGATAATGCCGGCGCGGATGCATCGGTTGCAGCAGTGCAGAAAGCTAAAGATGCCGGGATTCCCTCATTCCTGATCGACCGGGAGATCACTAAAGAAGGAGTTGCTGTCTCTCAGATTATTTCGAATAATTTCCAGGGCGCTCAGGCTGGCGCAGAAGAATTTGTGAGGCTGATGGGCGAAAAAGGTAATTATATAGAATTTCTCGGGAGAGAAACCGATACGAACGCCAAGGTTCGGAGTCAGGGGTTCCACGATATCATCGACCAGTATCCTGACATGAAGATGGTGGCGGCGGAGAGCGCCAACTGGAGCCAGACCGAAGCCGAGGAAGATATGGGAACCCTCCTCCAGGCGCATCCTGATATTCAGGGAGTGATTTGCGGCAACGATACCATGGCCATGGGAGTGCGGGCCGCGCTGAAATCCGCCGGCCGGGAAGATGTGATCGTCGTGGGCTTCGATGGCAGCCCTGAGGTCGTAGATGCCATAAAAGCGGACGTAGACTTAGCGGGCGGGCTCAAGGCGACTGTGCTTCAGCCCTGCGTTCGCGAAGCTGAGATGGCTGTAGAGCAAGCCGATAAGTATCTCAAGGAAGGCTCTACCGGCCTGCCGGAAAAACAACTCATGGACTGTGTGCTCGTCACGATTGACAATGCTGATAAGATTGTCAACTTCGCGATGACTGAATAACTTTAAGGGAAGGGGAGGAATACCTGGTCGCCTTGTTGTTGGGCCAACCTGGCGGTATTTCTCTCCTCTTTCCGATTCCTATTTTTATCAGGAGAAAACATGGTAAGACTGAAGTTTGCAGCAAGAAAGAAACTATTACTGTTGATCCGTTCCCGCATACGTCGAGTTGATCTCCGGCGTCTGCTAATCCTCACGCTTTCGATATTGGGGGCGCTCCTGCTGATATTCTCGAGCTGCACCATTGTGGAGGAAGAAGAAGAAAAGGGCAAAGGCGAGAGCAGAACCCAATACTTTGATGCAAAATCATTAGCCAGTGATGCGGAGAAGATCGTTGATGATATTTGGGAGGACAAGGTTATTCCCACTATTCTGGAGCAGGCAGTTGATCTGAGGCTGGTGATGGATGCGCTTGCCAAAGACCGGGAAATGGCCGGCCAAAAATATGGGCACCGGGAAAAAGGAGGGGTGTACGACTGGAATTTTATTGTGAAAGGTGAAGGGCGGATCGTTGCTATTAAAAAGAGAGCTGTCGGTAAAGGGACTCTCGCTATCGATCTGCCGCCTTACGATGATAAACCGGATGTGCCGATCTTGATCGGGCCGGTTATTCGAAGTCTTGCTATCCGGGATGCCCTGGACTTTATCACGTTTACTGATGGAGTGGTGGGTTCTTCCGGGGTAAAATATATGTTTCAACATCAGGTTCCGTTTGGCCATCTTTCTAATGTGTTGAACAATTGGGGGAATAAGGAGGTTCTTGCCACTATCGAGCCGGAGGTGTGTATCAAATTGACAGATACTTTTTTTAAGCAATTGAAGAGTGAGGAGGAAAAGAACCCTGATAAAAAGATCCCTGATAACGTCTTAAACACGTTGAAAAGCCTTGTAGATAGAGCATGTACTCCTGAAGAGTCATTTTGGGAAGCGCTAAAAAATCAAGCCGGAGAGGAAGCGGAGCAGTATAAAGGACTTGTTTTAAGATATGCTGACATGAGCTACACGGGCAAGAGGAGGCAGATACGCTTTTAAGGCGCAATGACAGATGACAGACCCAATAAGATTAAGATTGAAGTTATCCCGGTGCACCTTGAGTTCGTAGAGGAGGGACAATCGTGATAGCCCAAAAACCCAAACGTGATA
>CAZYTI010000885.1:0-2707 GCA_964650065.1 uncultured bacterium | reverse complement strand
GCAAGTAAACGGGCGGAATACCATTTGAAAAAAGCCGTTGAACTGGCCAATGAGGTTGGAACCAAGGGTGTTCTGGCTCAGGCTTATCTTAATCTAGGGCTACTTTACATGACAAAAAAAAGAAAAGAGAAAGAGAAGGCTAAACAATATATCTTTCAGGCTATTGAACTGTTTGAAGAAACTAACGCTGAGGTTCTCCTAAAACAGGCAAGACAAGCCATGGAATCTTTAGGATAATAAAATTACCTGCATTGAGGAATACCATTTGTTGTGATTTTTTTATGATAAAGAGTATGTGATTTTTCCGAAAATAGAAGAACTTTTTCGAAATTGGAGATCCAACGTATCTGAACGAATTAGAGGGCACCAAAAATCTGTGATAACCAACCTCCGATGTGACGGAATTCAAGGATTATTATCCTATCCTTGAATCCAGGCCACCTTGAAAAAGTCAACGATACATTTCGTATCCATAAATCCTCAAGAATCGGGAACTTTCGTCCCAAAATGATTGATTGAGATAAGAAATCTTGAAAACAATGCCGTTTGCGATAGCTGTCATCTTCTATCGATACATCCCCTAAAAATGTGATGATTGGGAAACCCAATCATAACACCATCGGGGGCAGGTCGTATTCATGATTAAAGGCAGACATCACGCATCGGGCGAATAAAAACTACCCCCAATTATGGACGGAATATTAAAAAAACGGAGATAGATGTTATAAATCGTCGTGCCCACCGTCATTTGCCATCAAGACGCCTGTTTGTGTGTAGAATTTCCACCCACCGCCACCACCTGAAACCCTCGCGGTGATATCCGTTGTAGTGATATCACATGTGACAGCCCTGTCTTCATTGAACGGATTCTGGGGCAATGTATCGCTTTTTAAATAGGGGCCAAATTTATATGTGGCATCCTTAGTATCCGATACCGAGCCGTTAGTGTTTGTATAACGAGTCAGTTGTTGAAGGAATGCTTTCTTTGCCAAACCTGTATTTGACGCCGGGTTACCTGAAATGTTGTTGTCCCCGGGATACGCGTTGTTATGTTGAAGATGATAGAGTCCGATGGCTTCTTTGAGGATTCTCAAATTGGTTTTGGTAGTTTGGAGTTTTGCATACTCGGTGCTAACGGTTAACTGTGGAACAATAACTATAGCCAAAATACCCAAAATTACAATCACAATGAGGATTTCAATTAAAGTAAAGCCAATCTGTTTTTGACACTTATCCATAGGAATTAGAACCTATGCCAGTCTTCTTAATTTTCCATTTGACGGAATAAAGGTGCTAATAGGTTTATCGGTAATCTATCTGTATACTTTAAAATAGATTGGTTTCAATGATTTTGAAACTTCATGTGGGCAATCCTGGGAAAACTTTAACATATCGATGTATGAACAAACAGAAAATTATATTGTGAAAATTTAAATTGACCGACCTGATGCTTCCTTGCCTGTATCTTCAATGGGCTTCCAGCCGATTCTATTGAAGATTTGTAACCAGTATCGCAACGTTTTGGCGATATGTCAAACAGTTGATTGAAGGCAGTCATCCACAATTCGATAATAATCGAAATATTGTAACTCTGTGGTATAAAAAAGGCGGGACTGAATGATCCCGCCTCATAATTCTGATGCTGTTTTGCTATTTCTTTCTGAACTTCCTCCTGAATCCTTCAAGTCCAATTAATCCAGAACTGAGCAGGAGCATCGTTGAGGGTTCGGGGACAGGGTTCGAAGGAATGTCCGGAAGTCCCCTCGCTTCGTCTGACAGGTGCAATTGCATATCGGTTATGCTATTCATGAAGTCTAATGTTAAAGCTTCTGAGGCGAACCAATCCCTCCACATTATTTCGATTGACGCCGTTCTGTTAAACTCGAGACACTCATCCTCGGTGCATATAACATTGTCGATGAGGTATTCACGTGAGGTTTCCCATGTGAAATCGTCGTCCAAACCGTTGCTGTCTTCGTCCTGCCATTTGATTTTTTCAACTTCGCCGTTCTCATCATTCAGCAGGAAGTACTCGCTTCCAGTCTGTGTATTGTAGTCCATTTTGACGCTGTCATGGTGGGTTTCTCCGTTGGGCTGCTCGTCTTTGGCTCCTGTAAGGTAGGCATCCAGGTACGCTTTAGGAATATCCCAAGCATCATTATAATTGTTTCCATCATAATCAATTTCTGCTGCCCAAATCATCCGTCGGGCGTAGGTCGGTACCTCAAAGAAGATGTTCAATGAGTAATCTACGCCCGTGCCGCTGATCTCCCAGTACAAATCATTCATATGACCAGCGTCCTTGGTATAAATCGAGTGGTGATCGTTCCACCACAATAATGGTTTTGTTCCGCTATTAACACCAGTATATTCACCGGCACTCAAAATACCATCCATTGTTACCGTTGTCGCCGACGCTACACCCGACAAAGCCAGAAAGCAGGCCACTAGCAATAGTGCTTTATTCAACACATTTTTTCCCCATTTAATTTTTCTCATTTTAAAGTCTCCGTGTCCTTGTAGTATAGAACATATCCTTTGAAAAACAATTGTCATTCCTAACATTTCACGCAATTATCACGCCATTACTGCAAAATATTAGCAGTATGAAGATAACTGCCTATAATTTTATTATATTATGGTACTTTTAACTGGGTGCGTATGGCATAGAACTGTAGAAAAAGCCTCTAAACCCTCGTCAACGCCT
>CAZYTI010000884.1:0-2708 GCA_964650065.1 uncultured bacterium | reverse complement strand
TCCTGACTTTCGGCCACAGGTCTCGGAGAAAGGTGTCATCGCCGGAGAGCTGCCAGTCCCGGTACATCTTCATGACACACCCCATCTGACCGTCCGCAGCCGTCAGGCCGTAGTTCCGGGCCCGTTCCAGAGGCAAATGTACCCGGAAACTCATCAATCCTATGTCATTGGTCGCATGGGCGAACTCCACATCCCTCATCGTTTTTGCCAGACTCCCAAAAAGATAGGCCGTTGCCTGTTCGTAGTTCCACACATGGGTACAGGTCCCGTGACAGCATCCATGATGATTACTGCATCCCTCCCAGCCGAAAAACCGACCGTCAGGGGTACGAAAACAGGTCTGAGTGCGGAGGGTACTGATATTGAACAATGCGGCTTCCTTGACCACCCCAGGCAATCGGCTGTCACAAAATGCTTTGACAAAGCGAATCGTCTGGTACTCCAATGCGTCCATCTCCGGAACGACTTTCTCGGCCACGTCCCAGGCATCCTGATACCGGATCGTATAGTAATTCCCGATCAGATCGACATCATGTTCATCGTTCGTCCCAGTCGATCCCAGAGGTGACCATGTGCGGCGGTTCGGGAAATGCCACGTCAAATAGAAAGTCACATCCTCACTCGAATGGGAGGGAATATCCAAACTGACGGCAAGCGATGCCATGGGATTGTCGATAGCCTCTTCATCACATTCCTCCAGGTTTCCATCGACACTGAAATCATCCCAAAAGTCCAGGAGAGAGCCGCCCCATGGTCTCGACTTCCATGTGGTTCGGTGGGTCACAGAAGCATCGACATGGGTCGTCAGCCCCATGGTCCCCCATTCCTCGGCTTTTGGGTCCACTCCATGGGTCTGCATGAAAATACCTTTTACATGTTCTCCTTTGCGAAATCGGTTGTAATTTTCCTTCTCACCCACAGTGATCAACTCACCCCGCCAATCCGTGTCATTGCCCCACCCGTCATTACCGATAAAATTAGGCAAATTCCCACAAACAGAAATGGTCAAATTTTCATCCGTCTCATTGGTGAGCACATATCTCAAAACGGCAACCGGTACTCCACTGAGATCGGCATCCCCCAAAATAAACGGATTGAACGCCTCGAGACGAACGGAAACGGGCATATCTCTATCGGATAAATTCACCTGACCCAGGGGATATGCCGCACCAAAGGTGCATTCCCGAAAACGAGGCAATCCATGATTTGGCGTACTGCTGCCATGACTGTCCTCATAGTCCTGGAGCTCAATAGGGCCTTCCAGGGCACGGGTATCCCTTTTGCCTTCAGCCGTTTCGGTAAAGATACAGAAAAAGGGCGCCGCTGCACCCGAGGGGACATACCCCTTGGAAGGACGATTCATGATTTCCCAATCCCTCAAATCCCCCCGGCCCCCTAAAGATACCGTACCGGTCCCAATGCCACCCAAAGGCATGGCGATACGGGCTAAATGATCCTGATCGTAGGTCTTCAAAACCGGCCAAACCGAAGACAAAACAGAGTCCAAATCGCCCAACCGGACGAGTTGTTGTTCATCCTGCGACGAAGTGCATCCTATCAGGATCAGAAAGATAACAGACAGGGATAACTTTTTCATATTAACCGCCCTTATATTTTTTTTGTATTGTCAAAAATCAACCACAGAGAACACAGAAAATTTTTCTTTTCTCTGTGTTCTCTGTGGTTTCATATTTTTCACTCCTTTTTCATAAAACTTTTGACACTACCCTTATGAAATAATGGTGGCCGATCCAAATTTTATAAACAATAAAAAAATTCAACATGGGAGTGGATCTACCGTTCCCGGTGATTCGTACCTAACATAAAAGAATATATTCAATAAATCAAGGAACAAGTGAAAATATGAATTGATCAAAATTTAAATATTTTTCTTGCTTTTCAAAAATGGATCATCTATTTTAATATTACACTTTAATATTTTAAATGACACCCTGAATGCGAGTTCACCTCTCGTGGAGAGATGTGGGCCTAGAATTTAGCGAATGATAAATAACTATTTCTCCATAGGCGACTTTTTCGATGCATATCATAAAATTCGATTGAACGACATTCAGTTCATCCTTGGCAGGCTGCACCTGAAAAAGTTGGACAGGACCAGAAAGGCCTGGCGACATACAGAAAGCCTTCCCAAATGGATTTCTACACCATGTAAGAAATGTCGACAAGCTATTGGACGAGATAAAATGTGCATTTTAAAGCGGAAGATGACTTTTTGTTGGATAATCCCAGTGATTTCATTTTTGGCGTATTTCAAAAACCATAATGCCGGCTTTTCCCATGGCTTTGTCTAACATGTCCGAAACGGATAAATAAAGAGACCCATCTCAGGGTCACTCCTGATCCTATCGGATTCAAGGTCGAAAATTAAAATAGGTGGATTGAAAATGAACATAAGAACAACGACACGATTCTTACTCATGCTTTTCCCAATACTCATGAATTGTTCATGCGATCAGGATCATTTGGTTGACACGCTGTTCGAAGCCTATCAGGGAAATACCGTTCCCGGGGCTGCCGTGATGATCATTCATCAGGGACAACCTATACTTAAAAAAACCTACGGCATGGCCAATCTGGTAAAAAAAATTCCAATGAATAGCCATACGAATTTCCGGCTGGCCTCGGTCACAAAACAGTTCACAGCCATGTGCATTATGATGCTGAAAGAACGCGGTGAATTGGATTAT
>CAZYTI010000883.1:0-2711 GCA_964650065.1 uncultured bacterium | reverse complement strand
GTCAATCCTTCCCATTCAAATATCAAAAAAAATGATGGATTCCATCAAGTCTTTCTGTCACCGGGAGGATGTAACACTGTTCATGATGTTTTTCGCTGCATTTAACACATTACTGTATCGTTATGCTGGCGATGAAGACATCATGACAGGTACACCCATAGCGAATCGGAACCAGCCGGGAATCAATGCGTTATTTGGATTTTTTGTGAACACCCTTGCACTACGAACCAATCTTTCAGGGCGACCGAGTTTTAGGGAGCTCCTGGGCAGAGTAAGGCATACCTCCCTGAAGGCTTATGCAAACCAAGAAATGCCCTTTGAGAAACTCGTGCAAGTCATTCACCCAGAACGGAATCTTTCTCAAAATCCCATCTTTCAGGTCATGTTCACATTTCAGAATATGCCCAAGCCGAATTTACAATTTGCCGACTTGGTATTCACAGCCGAATCGGTTCACAACGATACATCGAAGTTCGATCTGTCCCTCACTTGTGCTGAAGACTCTGAAGGATTAACCGGCTCCCTCGAATTCAATACAGATATTTTCGATAAGCGTACTGCCGGCCGCATGCTCGACCATTATCGGATACTGCTCCAGGCGATCTTGGAGAATCCAGACCAACGAATCCATCGGCTCCCCATTCTATCGAGGGCCGAAAAGCAAAAGATCATGGTCGATTGGAATAAAAAGCAAGTTACCTATCCGGAGAATCTCGGTATCCATCATCTCTTTGAACGCCAGGTTGAACTGTTTCCGGATAAAACTGCAGTTGTTTTTGAAGATAAGCAGATAACCTATATCGAACTCAATAACCGTGCTAACCAGTTGGCGCATCACTTGATAGACCTGGGTGTTGAGACAGAAACGCTGGTTGGAGTCTATCTTGAGCCATCCATCGAGGCCGTGGTAGGGATAATTGGTATTCTGAAGGCGGGTGGTGCTTACGTTCCTCTCAATCCGGACGACCCGGTTGATCGACAGGCCATGATATTGGAGGACGCCCGAGTCCATCTGCTTCTGACAAAAGGGAGAACCCCACTTCAATTCCAGGACCAGAACGTTCCCATGGTCGACATGACCAACGACTGGTCAAACATCGCACTGCAGAACGATTACAATCCAGGAAGGGATATCCAGCCTTCAGATCTGATGTATATCATCTATACTTCTGGCTCAACCGGCAGACCCAAAGGGGTGATGATTACGCATAAAAATATAGTCGCTTTACTGCATACTCATAAACATGTGACACGGGAGCGAAACCCACGAATCGGTACCTCTGTTTCCCCTCTCAGTTTCGATGTATCGGTAGAAGAATGTTGGTCCTGCCTAAGCTTTGGCGGAACGCTACACATCATCCGTCATGAGTTAGTCATTGATGGGGATTATTTTGCAAACTATATTGTAAAGCATAAGATTACGGCAACTTATATTTACCCGCAACTCATCCCTGAAATTTGTCGGTACCTCAGTAGAGTGAAAGACCGATTAGAGCTAAAATGTGTTCTAACCGGCCTGCAACCCAAAACAGAAGGAACCATGCAACATTTGAGAGATCTGTCTGACGAATTACGAATTTTGAATGTTTATGGGCCGACTGAAACGACATATGGAGCGACATTTTTTAATTTTCAAAAATCCAGGAATTCTCATCGAGATGTACCCATTGGCATCCCATATCCCAATTATCAGACCTTTATTGTTGATTCATTCCTTCAACCTGTACCCATTGGTGTGCAGGGCGAGATATTGATCGGAGGAACGGGCCTCGCCCGTGGGTATCTGAATCAACCGGACCTGACCGATAAAAAGTTCATTCCAAATCTATTCTCTGATCAACCAGGATCCCGTCTCTATAGAACGGGCGATTTGGGTCGATTTTTACCCGATGGGAACATCGAATTCCTGGGACGACTTGATAATCAGGTAAAGATACGAGGTTATCGAATTGAGCTGGGAGAAATCGAGTCCGTCCTGGAGCAGCATCCCCATATTCGCGAAGCCGTTGTCTCAACGAAATCCGACAGTACCGGTGAGGAGCGTCTTGTCGCTTATTGTGTTCTTTCCCATGGACACACGACCGACACCCAAGAAATAAAAGACTTCACGAAACTGAAACTCCCGGTCTACATGGTCCCTCCAGCGATAGTCATACTCGACGCCATGCCCCGGACAACGAGTCAAAAAATCGACAGATCCAGATTACCTGAACCGGACCGAAATCATCCAGATCCGAATAAGACGTATTTTGCACCACAAACACCGGTTGAGGAGGTTGTCGTTCATATTTGGTCGGAGGTCTTGGGAATCGAACAAATCGGCACCCATGATAACTTTTTCGACTTGGGAGGCGATTCACTTCTGGCTATTCGCGTGACCTCTCGAATCCGAGACACTTTCAGTCACGAAATTTCGGCGAGGCATTTTTTTGAAAATCCGACCATAACCGAATATGCATCCTTTTTATTACATGATCCTGAGAATCGGGAGAAAATGAACAGAATAGCACAACATCTCATAAAAATAATACGAATCCCGGATAAAGACGTCGAACATGCACTAAAAATGAATCTAAATAATGACAAAATCAAATCGAAATAGTACAGAAGGTCCATGAAACCGCAAAATATCGCCGAACTCATTCAAAAACAGAATACTCACAATGCCAACGCCATTGCCATCATGGCCCCGGACTGTACACCGTTGTCCT
>CAZYTI010000882.1:1509-2717 GCA_964650065.1 uncultured bacterium | reverse complement strand
ACATTTCATACAAAACGATACCCAGCGACCAGATATCCGAACGATGATCGATCCCCTCCCCTTTTGTCTGTTCGGGCGACATGTATGACACGGTCCCCAGCGTCGTACCCGTTTGGGTCAGTTTGGTCTTTCCCGTCAGCTTGGCCAGGCCGAAATCGACAATCTTCACCACACCGTCCTCGGTTAAAATTAGATTACCTGGTTTTATGTCGCGATGGACGATTCCTTTCTTATGGGCCTTATCCAATCCCATTGCCATCTGGATGGCAATGTCCACAGCCTCGTCGATGGGAATGGGACCGCCCTTGATTTTTTCATTTAACGGCTCACCATCGTAATAATCCATGCAGATAAACATATGGCCGCCGGCCGTGTCAGGGCTCTCATCGACTTCATCGATCTCATGGATCGTGGCCACGTTGGTGTGCTGCAATGCCGAGGCCGCCTGTGCCTCGTGGATGAAGCGTTTTTTAGCTTCCGGATCGCGTGTCAGTTCCGGTGGAAGAAACTTCAAAGCCACGGTGCGTTTGAGCTTGGTGTCTTCGGCTTTGTAGACGACACCCATGCCGCCACGACCTAACTCCTCTAAAATATGATAATGAGAAATAGTTTTACCTATCATCGTGATATCTCCTGTAAGGCCGTAGCGGACCTGTCCGCCATCTTGTTGGGCGGAACCAAGCTATTATATTTTTTGAATATTGAAGGCATTCCGCCTTCACCTAATTTCTCCACTATCTTGTAATGGGATATGGTTTTACCAATCATTTATCCAACCTGATTTTTTTTATTATATTTCTAAATCTGGGGTGCGAACGAACATCATCGAATCCTGGATGAGTATGAATGAAAATTAACCATGTATCATGATCATTATACATTTCTTCTAACATTTTAAATCCATTTTCGTTATCACCCAGAGCAAAATAGAGCTGGGCCATACCACCTCCCTTTGCATCTCTATCTTTAAGTTTTCCAAGTATCTGCCTTGCTTTTTCCATCTCACCCATTTTCGCATAAACCACTCCAAATAAGTAATCAGTCTTAGCAGAGTCTTCTCTACATTCTTTTTCTTTTGAATATGCTTCAAGCGCTTCATTATACATGGACTTTTGTTGATAGCAGAGGCCTAATATTGAATGACCAAAAGGCATACAAGGTTCAAGATCCAGTGTTTTTCTTAAGGCGGGAATCGCTTTGTCATATTG
>CAZYTI010000882.1:0-1499 GCA_964650065.1 uncultured bacterium | reverse complement strand
AAACACATCCCCAATGACTCGATTGATTACCGGTGAAAGAGGGTCCAATTCAAGAGCTCGTGTTACGATAGGGATTGATTTATCAAACTTGCCCATAATCATATATAAATATCCAAACCAGTGGTAGGCTGTTGCATAGCCTGGATTCAGAGAGACAGCTCTTTGAAATGCCTGCTCCGCACCCGACCAATCCCAGTCGGCCAATAGCTTGATCCATCCTAAAGATGCATGGGCCTCACCCATTTGATCATTGATTTCCAGGGCCTTAGAGAGAACCTCCTTTGCTTTAGGATAAGCTGTTTGTTGAGGTTCAGAAGCATATACTGGGAGCAACGCATAAGCATCGGCCAGACCGATATAGCCAAGGGCATAGAGTGAATCGAATTCTATCGCATTTTCAAAATATGAAATCGCTGTATAAATATCCTCTCTTTTCCTTCGATTTAATAAGTGACGTCCCCTCAGGTATTGATTATAGGCCTCCAGATGCACTGTAGGGTGTCTGACAATTCTATGTTCTTCTCCTCCAAACAGGTTTAATTTCAACTGGCTTACGATAGCCAGTGCAATTTCATCCTGGATGGCAAATACATCCGTGAGATTCCGGTCATATCGTTTCGACCAGAGGTGTGCACCGTCGGATGTTCTGATTAGCTGGGCCGTAACGCGAAGTCGATTCTCTGCCTTACGTACACTTCCTTCCAACAGTGTCTCTACATCCAGTTTCTTTCCGATGTCCCTCACATCGACATTTTTGCCTTTAAAAGCGAAAGCCGAAGTACGTGCAATGACACGCAGTTTTTCGATATGTGTCAGGGCATTGATGATCTCTTCGGACATACCATCGCAGAAATATTCCTGATCCTTTTCAGGACTCATATCGACAAAGGGGAGGACTGCGATGGAGTTCTTCCAGGATAGTTCCACCGATTCAGTCGAAAGTGTATTTTCGGCCGACCGTTTGAAAACGATGAAATAGGCGGCTATGAAAGCAACGATTACAGTAAGGATTGCAAAGCGTGGAATTCTCATACTGCGTTTCTTTCGAGTCGAATGCTCTCTCTCTATTTCTTCCTTGCTTTTAAGTGTATCAAGTATTATTTCCGCTTTTGGATATCGTTTCACCACATCTTTTTCAAGACATGTTTGGACTATGGTTTGAAGGTCAGGAGGCACATCCGATGTAAATTCAGGATTTTCATTCAAAATCGAATACATCACAGCCTGTTCATATTCCCCTATAAAAGGTAACCGACCAGTAATCATCTCATACAAAATCACTCCCAAAGACCAAATATCGGAACGATGATCCACTTCTTCCCCGCGTATTTGCTCTGGTGACATGTAATGAATAGTGCCGATAGTTGAAGTTTCTTTGGTTAATTGACTCACACCTTTCAATTTGGCAAGACCAAAATCCAGGATTTTTACTTTATTGTCTTTATCAATAATTATATTACCAGGTTTGATGTCTCTATGTATTATTCCTGCTTGATGTG
>CAZYTI010000881.1:0-2717 GCA_964650065.1 uncultured bacterium | reverse complement strand
AATAAAGATGGAAGTGTCATCCCGGTTGATATTCATATGACATCTATAGGGGGTGATCGAAGCAGGGTGAAGGGCCAGTTTATTGTATTTCGAGATATTTCTGAAGCAAAACGGACCGAAGAGATGAATCAGGACATGAAGACACAGCTCATCCAGGCCCAGAAGATGAGTGCGCTTGGCAAATTGGCCGGAGGTGTAGCCCATGATTTTAACAATTTACTCACCATTATTCACCTCGTTACGGATATGGGACTCGTTGACAATGGAAAGGACAATCATCCTTTTCTAAGCGACCTGAAACAAATAAAAGTGGCTGCAGAGCGCGCTGCAAAGCTAACGCGTCAGTTGTTGCTCTACAGTCGAAAACGATCAACGAATCCCGTTTTTCTTAACATCAATACGACAATTCAATCATTACTGATGATGCTTCAGCGTCTCCTTGGTGCCAGTATTACTGTGACAGCACGCTTGAAACCAGAGCTATGGACGATTTTTGCGGACGAGGGGTTTATTGAACAAATCATCATGAATCTTCTTATTAATGCGCGTGATGCCATGCCCAGCGGTGGTGAAATCACCGTTAAGTCTGAGAATGTCTCTCTGACTGATCATATGCTCAAATTATCCGATCCAGTCCAGCATGGAGATTACGTATGTCTTTCCATTAAAGATACAGGAATTGGCATGTCTCGACAAAAATGCCAGCGCATCTTCGAATCTTTTTACAGCGATAAAAAACAGGGAACGGGATTGGGTCTCTCGGTTGTATATGATATTGTGCAGCAACTCAACGGGTATATTGAGGTGAAGAGTCGAGTCGGAAAGGGATCGACGTTTAAAATTTATCTACCGGTTGCATTGAAGGAAACCAACCGGCAGGATGAAGAACTAAAGTTTCAAATGACCCTTCAAGGAAACCATGAACGAATTTTAATGGTGGAGGATGAAGAGTCACTACGGAATCTGATTGCAAGGGTACTCAGACAATATGGTTTCGATGTTGTCACAGCCCCTGACGTGAATCAGGCCTTGAACATTTTTGAAAAGGAAGATGGTAAGTTTAATCTATTATTAAGTGATGTCATGCTGCCCGATGGGAATGGATTGGAACTTATCGATCGGTTGAAGACAACCAATCCGAACCTCCCCGTCCTATTGAGCAGCGGAAATTCAGACAGCAAATGGTATTGGGCTGAAATAAAGAAAAGAGGATTTCCTCTACTCCACAAACCTTATACGATACCTGTCCTGCTTCAAAATGTGAAGAAAGCCATGTTTTCTCAGAACAAGCAATAGACAAAAGAAGGATAATACATAACGAATAGGAAAAACGAAATTGAAAAGGAAAAGTATTCTGATTGTTGATGATGAACAAGTCATGCTGGAAGTATTTCAACGAATTCTAACGAGACTCGGTTACCGAATAGCGATATGCAATTCCTGGAAATCAGCCCTTGACGTCTTTTCCAGGAAACCATTTGATCTGGTTCTGATGGATATCCTCATACCTCCCACGAACGGTTATAAGGTGGCCAGAAAAATGCGTCAATTGAATCCACATCAAAAAATTGTGATGGTCACTGGACTGGGGGCATTTACGGCCTCGGCCTATAATGCTTCGACGAAGGTTCAAGTCAATGATATATTGTTTAAACCCTTCACATATGAGAAGTTAAAATCAGTGGTTAATAGCATCTTAATTTGAAAAACGCTACGACCACAACGTAGGAGTAATAAGGCTTCCCAAATTCATGGAAAGCCTTTTTATTTTTTATTTTATTGGACTTTTGAAAGAAATGAACGTATAATTGTTTTGATAACTTTCAGATTTTGAATAAAATCATTGTTTAGAGGGATTTATGAAATTTTTAACACGCCAGGAAGAATTGATCATGCTTGCCATATATCAATTGGGAGGTGAATCTTCGTTGGTGAAAGTCAGAGATTATATCATTAAGAATACAGGCAAGGAATGGTCTATCAGTTCGGTTTATGTCCCTCTGGATCGGTTAACACGCACCGGATGCCTGAGAACCTCCATCGGTGAGCCGGAGGCAAGGAGGGGAGGGAAGGCTGTTAAATATTACCAATTGACGCAAGATGGACTTGCCGCCCTAACCGAGCTTAAATCCATTCAGGATGTCATGTGGAAGGGAATTAAAAAACTCGCAGTGGAGAGAAAATGACTACATTGTCAAAGAAACGGAAACCACCCCGACTTGCTCGATGGATTTTAAAGTGGGCTTTGCCAAAAGAGGATGCTGAATTTTTAATGGGTGACTTTGAGTCTATCCATCAATCCAAAATGAATGAACAGGGACGTTTGTCTGCACATCGGTGGTATTGGATGCAGGCATTCAATACCATGCCGGGCTTTTTCAGATATGGAGTGTATTTGAGATTCGCATTTTTCACTCATTACATCAAAACAATCTTCAGAAACCTGAAGAAGCATGGTATCCATTCCTTCATCAACATCTCAGGACTCACTTTGGGATTGGTGGAAAAAAAGTAATCGGTTATCGGTAGTCGGTGTTCGGTGAAAAAAAAGTAGACGGTGAACGGAAGGGTAAACCCCGGTTGTTTCCGATCCTTTTCGGAATCACCGGGTGTTTGGGGGGAAGGGAGAAGTTGAACGGTAAAGAAGATAATCGATATTCGGTGGAAGGTAAACGGTGTCTCCTTCCGAAGGTTGTCTAATCTAAGTGGATGAGATG
>CAZYTI010000880.1:0-2720 GCA_964650065.1 uncultured bacterium | reverse complement strand
TCATAAAGAGTGGTACTTGAACCACGGAAATCTGGATTATCTCAAAGAACAAAAGAGATATTTAACTGGGCTGCTTAAAAAATTCGCCTCCTTCGTGGATGAAGACGGCAAAGAGCATCTGGATGGTCATCGTTTTCTCGATTGGCCGAGCAAGGCATTTCCTGAGGCAATTGATGCAGGTTACCATGCGATGCTAATAATTACTTTGGAGGCAGGTGAAGAGCTGTGCCTGGTTTTGGACGATATGGAAACAGCGGAACTATGCCGTTCAAAAGCTGATCTGATGAAAAAAATATCACCCGGCCGCGTCGATTCAAAACAGGCAGCAGCATTACTTGTTTTGTCGAACTCTCTTACAGCAGAAGAGGGGAATAAAATAATTGGAAAAGACGGAGCGATGCGTTTTTCTACGTTTTATGGTTACTATATGTTAGAGGCAATGGCCAAAGCAGGTAATCATACAGGTGCATTAGACATTATTAGAAATTACTGGGGCGGCATGTTGGATTTAGGTGCAACTACCTTCTGGGAGGATTTTGATATTGCCTGGTTGGAGAATGCCGGCAGAATAGACGAGATACCCAACGAAGAGACCATCGATGTCCATTCGGAATACGGTGGATATTGTTATGTAGGATTTCGTCACAGCTTTTGTCATGGCTGGGCATCAGGACCTACCGCCTGGCTGTCTGAACACGTACTTGGAATTAAAGTATTGGCACCCGGCTGCAGCAAGGTTTCCATCAAACCTTATTTGGGAGATCTGAAATGGGTGGAAGGCACTTATCCAACCCCAACAGGAGAGATCAGAGTGCGGCATGAAAAAATGGCGAATGGAGAAGTGAAATCTGATATTGTCCTGCCAAAAGGAGTTGAATTGGTGAACTGAAATTTTCTATGAAAAGAAAAAGATATATCGTAAGGGACTTTAATTAATATTTGGCCGCGTATAATCAGTTTTATTACTTTAGAAGAGTATAATCACATGAAAAAGGCGAAGACGAAATTCCTGATCTGCTGTTTGCTGTCATTTTTGATTTACTGTAATCCCAGTGAAACACAAAACAGTTCAAAGCAAAAAGAGTATACCGGCAATGAATTGACAGAATTAAAAATGAAGCTTGCCAGGGGATGGAACACCTGGGATACCCGGAGTGTATTGACTCATGCTTTGCTGCCTGAAGGGTTTGCTCTGAATCTTAAGCTAAAGGACCATCAATCGGGAGATATCCTGGAGGATGCCTTGATAGGCAGAGGTGAATATGGGTATAAAGAACATGTAATCCCGGGGCCGCATGCCTACGACGGATCATATACAGAACTGGAAGTGGAGTGGCGAAATATCCATGTCCGGGTTCAGAGTGCTACTAAAAACAATGAGCTTTATCTGCTGATTACCCCCATCTCAGCAACGCTTGGTGATTCACTTATCATCGTTCCGAAGATGTTATGGGACCGGGTAGGCGAAATTAACATAGATCAGAACGGGATAACCGGTCGGAGTCCCCTGAGCACCACCAAGCTGTTTGTACACGGGGACCAATGGGTGACAGGTCCCGAAAGCATCAAGACCTCGTTGGGGCAGATCATAGCCATTTCATCGGGAACATCAGCGTCCCTGAAAGAAGTGGAAGATTTTATTGCCCGGGCAAAAACAGGTCTCGAGACAGAAAAAACTAAATTCAATAAGACTCCGGAATTATACAATGCCCTGCAGACGGTGCTTGCATGGGATCTGATTTATGAACCTATCCACGATCGGGTCATTGCACCGGTAAGCCGCACCTGGAATGTGGGCTGGGAAGGGTGGATCCTGTTTGACTGGGATACTTATTTTGCCGCGTACATGTTCTCTCTGGATAACCGGGAACATGCCTACGCCAATGCAATTGCCATCACCAACGAGATTACCGGGAATGGATTTATTCCGAATTTTGGATCAGCCAGATGCACCAGCGAAGATCGGTCCCAGCCTCCAGTGGGCTCATTCGTTATCAGGGAGATTTACCGCAGATATCGGGAGAGGTGGCTTCTGCAGGAGGTCTTTGATAAACTGCTGAGCTGGAACCGCTGGTGGCCGGAAAACCGTGATGTTGATGGCTACCTCTGCTGGGGATCGGATCCCTATGAGCACGGGCCCCTGCCTGCCTGGTTGGAGAAGGGAATCGGAGCCAAACAGGGAGCCAAGTGGGAGTCGGGACTGGATAACTCTCCCATGTATGATGAGGCAGTCTTTGATACTGCCACATATAGATTGATGCAGGCGGATGTGGGTTTAATGAGCTTTTACATTCTTGACTGTCTGAGTCTTTCTGAGATCGCAGCGGTATTGGGCAAAACGAAGATTGCGGATGAATTGACCGCAAGGGCAGAAAGCTATTCTGAAAAACTGGCAACCCTCTGGAATGAGGAGTTCGGTCTCTATCTGAACAAGAACCTGATAACAGGAGAATTCAGTTACCGGCTGTCGCCTACCCTGTTTTATCCGCTGCTGGCCAACGTGCCGAGTCAGGAGCAGGCTGAACGGATGATCGGGGAGCATTTCTACAATCCGGAAGAGTTCTGGGGAGAGTATATCATGCCCTCCATCGCCCGGAATGATGCAGCCTATCCGGATAACATCTACTGGAGAGGCCGAATCTGGGCTCCCCTGAATTTCCTGGTGTATCTGGGACTGAGAAACTATGCTCTGCCCGATGCAGAGAAAGATCTGGTTGAAA
>CAZYTI010000879.1:0-2733 GCA_964650065.1 uncultured bacterium | reverse complement strand
GGAAACGCGTTTTCCCAGCTGGCGGAGTAATTATTTATATACCTATGTCCTGGTCGGGGAGAACACATCAAAATCCGATCTTGAAATCAAACTCAAAACATTTGTGGAACGGCGACTGGAACCTGTTTACGGTGACCTGCTCAGCCAGGGGCTTGGCATACATGAAGTGCTGAAAATGCATCTCTTCCCCATCACCGATATCCACCTGCACCCCAGTGAAAACTGGGAAATGGAAGCGGGTGGGAACATGGCTTCAGTCACTATATTTTCTTCAATTGCGGTTCTGATACTCATCATTGCCTGTATCAATTTTATGAATCTATCCACGGCCCGAGGCAGCAAGAGGGCCAAGGAGGTAAGTCTTCGCAAGACCGTGGGTGCCACTAAAGCCCAGTTGAGGAGGCAGTTTATTCAGGAATCCGTACTCCTTGCCTTAACGGCCCTGATTCTTGCTTATGCGTTCAGTGCATTGTTGGTTCCGGTCTATCATCGAATCTTTACCGAAGCATTGCCACTCTCTTCGTTATTTCAGTTAAAAAATCTTGTTCTGTTTCTGGTGACTGCGATGGTGGTGGGCGTGGTTGCCGGCCTCTATCCGGCTCTTTATCTCACGCATTTTGAGGCGGGAAGTATCAGTAAAGGCGGTCCGTTGTCCGGAAACCGGAAATCCGTTTTCCGCCGAAATATGGTCATCCTTCAGTTCGGGATTTCCATTACCCTGATCATCGGGATGTTCACGGTCTACAAACAGATGAAATATATTCAGACCCGGAATCTGGGATTTGACAAAGAAAATGTGGTGCTCATTCCGGTCAGGAGCCGGCAGGTGGGCCAACGTTTTGAAACGATCCGTAACACATTATTAAGTAATTCTCAAATCCTGTCCGTCTCGTCGTCTGCCGACCTACCCGGCGAAAACATTTTAAGCAATACGACGTTTCTGGTCCGCCAGGATGTCGACGAGCCCATGAGTTTCTATTACATCACCACGGATTACGATTTCATTGAGACTTACCGGATGGGTATGCTTTCCGGAAGGGAATTCTCAAAAGCATTTGCCACGGATACGGCAGGAACCCTCATACTGAATGAGGCTGCGGTTCGGCGAATCGGCTGGACGAATGAAGAGGCGATTGGTATAGACCTGATTTTTATGAGTCGCGCTGTGGGCAAGGTTGTTGGGGTGGTGAAAGATTTTCATTATAGATCCTTGCACATGGCCATCGAGCCCATGGCTTTGGTGCTAAATCCCGATTACATACGTGATATATCCGTCAGAGTGAAGCCCGGTGATATGGGAAAAAATGTCGATTTTATTCAGAGAAAGTGGGAAGAGACCTTTCCCGGTGAACGATTCGAATACAGCTTTCTGGATGACCGCATCGATCAACTCTACGCCCGGGAAAGGAAAATGCAGAATATCTTCGTGGTGTTTTCGTCACTGTCGGTATTTGTAGCCTGTCTGGGGTTATTGGGCCTGGCAGTCTTTACCGCCGAGGTCAGAACCAAAGAAATCGGTATCCGCAAGGTGCTGGGTGCTTCCACAGGAAGTGTGACTTTCCTCCTGTCCAAAGCGTTTGTTAAATGGATACTCATTGCCAATATCGCAGCCTGGCCGCTGGCCTGGTTTATGATGAATAAATGGCTACAGAATTTTGCCTATAAGGCCAATATGGGATGGTTCGTTTTCCTGTTTTCCGGTGCGCTGACCTTGCTCGTCGCCATATTCACTTTTATTCTCCAGGCTTTGAAAGCGGCGTACGCGAATCCTGTCGAAGCGTTAAAATACGAATAGTATTTTAATGCGTAGATTCGCCTTTGGTGGATGGATTCCTTGAAGTATGAGTAGCCTATTGGCTGAGTAACGATTTAAGATTGCAGATTTGAACATGCTTATGAATTGAGTAGGACTCCCTCACTGGTGAAATCACATAAGCCTCGTCTACTCCTAGATCATCGAACGCATGCCAAAATCCTTTTGTCAGCCTTGGTGCGGCTGAAGCTTTAAATTCAAACCCAATTTTTTTTGAGCCTTTAACCAATACCAAATCTATCTCTGCACCTGCGGCAGTTCTATAGAAATATGGATCCCAATCTGAATATTTGGCAATGATGTTTTCTATGCCCATGCCTTCCCATGAACGTCCATAAACAGGATTCCCCAAAAGATCATCGAACGAATCAATATTTAACAGCGAATGGAGAATACCTGAATCTCTAATGAATATTTTTGGTGACTTAACGAGACGTTTTTTTATATTTGCCTGATATGGTTTCAACACCCTAATCATAAACGTTTGCGTGAGTAAATCCAGATAAGATCGAATGGTTGTATGAGATACACCGATGGATTCTCCGAGCATGGACTGATTGAGCAATTGTCCGTGGCAATGTGCGCACATTTGCCAGAGGCGTCTTAAGGTTTCTACTGGAATATGAAATCCCAATTGTGGAATATCTCTTTCTAAAAATGTGAGTATGAAATTTTGTCTCCAGACCATAGACAAATCATCGTCATCAGCCAAATAACTTCTGGGGAATCCTCCTCTCATCCAGTACTTCTGTACTGATTGAAAACTGTTGTCCTGATCTGTAACCAGTTCTGAAAGCTGGAATGGTGTGAGCTCCAAATAGACAATTCGACCAGCCAGAGTTTCGGAACTCTGTTTAATTAACGCTCTGGAGGCTGATCCAAGCATCAGAAACTGTCCATTTCGGTTCCTCTGATCAATG
>CAZYTI010000878.1:0-2741 GCA_964650065.1 uncultured bacterium | reverse complement strand
ACAGGATGTTGGAAACCGCGATACAAGCACCTGAATCAGCTTTACCGGTCCAGAATGAAATCATAGCGGCGATGGAAGCTTATAAAGAAAGATGGGAATCTATTTTTCTCTTTTCATCCGAAGGGTTTCTCTTAGCCCAACAGGGGAAATCCGGCGAGTATGGCGAGGAAAATCTTTTGGAATTCTCCTGCTCTTTAATCGAGTCGGCAAAGTTGGTGGAGAATAGACTTTCCGTTGAGGAAATCACAGTACGGGGACTCAACGGCAGGATGCTTGTATTTTTTTGTTTTAATGCCTGGAATGAGAAAATGGTACTTGCTGTTGTTGCATCTTTTAGGAGTAGATATCGGAGAGCATTACGACGGCTGGTTAAACATATATGCAGTTTGGGTTGATCTATACTTAGCAATTTCACCACCCCCCGTTATTAGCCCATATGGGCGCTGTAGAGGACATTTCGAGGTGTTACTGGTGAATGATAGGGGAGAAGATCAGAATTTGCTTAAAATCATCCAATTCATTTCTCTAATAAAGATATTTGTTTTCCTTAAATACAGGTTGGCAGTTATAGTAGTACGAGAAAAGTCTTCGTTTTTTTTTACATGAAAATGAAAATTTGAAGAATGTGCGTTTCAAAGTAAATGCGCCTCTGGCGCGTTCTGTATAAAGGGCTAAAGCCCTTGAAGATGTAATCTATTTGAATACCCCGCCATAAATGGCGAGGCTATTCATCTATTATTGTTTTGATTAGCGACGTCATTTAGAATGTTAAATTAGAACCTTAAATGCACATATTCATGGCAGGGATTTAAATCATTTTACAATGTTTCAAAGACAAAAGGATGTAACTTATTGATAAATATGAGGTAGCCAATTAAAAGGGGAGATAGTTGAAAATCCAATGGTAAACATAATATATCTTATGCGAAGTTGCCTCAGGCTCAGTATGTGAGCAGTATTTGAATATCCATCACATTGGTTCCGGTTGGTCCTGTTTTAATGAGACCTCCCACTTTTTCGAAAAAATGGTATGAGTCGTTGTTTTCCAGATATGTATTCGCATCAATGCCGATATCTTTCGCTTTTTTGATTGAGTTCTCTGTGATAAATGCCCCTGTGGCGTCTGTGGGTCCGTCTGTGCCGTCTGTTCCACAGCTCAGGAATACAAAATTGTCCATATCTCGGAATTCCAGTGCACAGGACAACGCAAATTCCTGATTTCTTCCTCCCAGGCCGTCTCCGGAGACCTTCAAGGTCGTTTCTCCGCCCGATATGAGACATGCAGGCGGTTTTATCTCGTGTATTTTATTTTGGATGTCAATGGCCATTCGAGCAAATTCTTGTGATATGTGCCTTACATTTCCTGTGAGTTCTGATGTGAGTATCTTGGTATGGTATCCACATTTTTGAGCTTGATCCATACCGGCCTTAAGCGCTTTAGCATTGTTACAGATAATAATGTTATTGACTTTATTGAAAATTTTATGGATTACATCTGTAGTCTTAATCCGCTTTTCCTGGAGATGAAAATAGTCTAGTATTGTTGCTGGAATATGCTTTGTAAGCTTATATTTAACAATGATTTCAAGGGCGTCATATACGGTTGTTTTACTGGGAACGGTCGGTCCTGACCCGATGTCCTCTAGGGGATCGCCTACAACATCTGATACAATGAGTGTAATGACGTCTGCCGGATAGGCGATTTTAGCGAGCCTCCCCCCCTTTATTTTTGATATTTCCTTACGAACGGTGTTCAATTCATGAATATCTGCCCCACACTCCAACAATAGTCTTGTACACTCCTGAAGCTCTTTTAGTTGAATATTTCCAGCGGGTTGTATCATCAGGGCCGAAGCACCACCGGACAAAAGGCAAATTATGAGATCATCTTCATTGGCATCGCCAATTAATTCAACAATTTTCCTCGTTCCATCGAGTCCATTATTATCCGGTATGGGATGTCCCGCCTCAGTTTCTACGATTTTTTTCAGTTTGCATGAATGACCGTATTTTACGACAATATGTCCTTTATCTATCCTGGAATACAATCTTTCCTCGATGGCCTTTGCCATGAATGCAGTGGCCTTACCTGCTCCTACAACAAGGATGCGACTGTATTTATTTAAGTCGTATATAGCACGCTTACCAGTCTCGGTGAAAATGTTCAGAATATTGTTTTCTAACTGAAGGTAAGATTGGATGGATTGGTAAGGATCTACGCTCTGAACTGCGGTTTTGAAAATATCGATTGCGTCTTTGACGAGAGACCGGTTCATCATTTTATTTGTTGCAATAGTTTCTTCGCATCATTCTTCAGGGGAACAAAATACTCCATGGCGAGAATTATAGCGATGATCTCCTTCGCCTTTTCTTTTTCTTTGGCTTCGATATGGACTTGAGCCAAATGATACATAACCAATGGATTATTGGGATTCCTGTTCATGGACAAATCAAAGGAATGCTTGGCTGCCTCCATTTTCTTTTGCTTCATGAAATGTATCCCCTGTAGAGCCCAGCACAGTGCATCCGTCTTCCCCATCTCCACCGCTTTTTTCAGGTTTGCGACGACTTCTTTCGATTTATCCAGAAAGTGACAAACAATCCCCAGGGACTTGTAATATAATCCGCGACTCGAATTTAAACGTATCGCCCTTTTAAAACAATCTGCAGATTCCTGTAAATCTCCTGTGCGAAGTTTTGTTTCCCCTAACAGATACCATGCATAATCATCGGAAGGGTGA
>CAZYTI010000877.1:0-2744 GCA_964650065.1 uncultured bacterium | reverse complement strand
GCTGTATGGCAAAACCAGCATGAACGATAAAAAAATACCCGACTTTAATCTCCTTGAGAAGTTGAAATCCGACCTCACGTACCACCCCTCCAATCTCAACAATTCCTCTATCTCCAACCATCTTTTTAATTTGCATCGGTACGGCAACACACATCATTTTATCCTTCGTTATAGATGATAAATAGCAATCTCGTAGATTACCAGGCCCTCATAGAAAAGAACGAGGCTGCCGGCTATTTCTTCTATGGTAATGAGACCCCTGAAAATCCGCTTGTTCCCGTTGATCAACAAATAAAGCACCCCCCCCGCAGTTAAAAAATACTTCAATATCAGAAAAAATTCGTGACTCACAGAAAGGGCATACCGCATGACCGGATTCACCTCCCATGCTCCCTTTCCTATAAGGAAAATCGTCATCGTCCCATCGACGAGACTTAAAATTAAAACGATAAAAAGACAAAAGACATATTTTGCTTCAAAGAAGTTGGGTTTCGCTTTTGTTAGCGTAAAATTGACTGTATCTTTCACCTTGACTCACCTCTGTCGTATGGCTCAAACCAGCCACTGTATATCAATAACCTCCTCAACTTTGTGAAACTCAGGATCGCCTGTCAGTAAAACCGCATTCTCTCTTTCAGCCGTAACGGTGACCAATGCACTGATATAGCCTAAAGCATATTGGGCTTTGATTCTCGCTGCTTGCAGGATGCTTTCCAGATTATTTGAAATGGTCTCCAACGGTAGCACTTCCAACAACGGAAGGAATGCTTCAGCTTTTTCAATGGAATGCACATTTGCTGTTACATGAAATATCTCACCTACACTCATCTCATTAATGAGTATGGGATTCCCATTGTCTTGCGCATCTCTGAAGCGTGTTTTAATGATTTGATAGGGTCCCTCCTTTTGCAGGAAGAGAAGGAGTCCGTAAGCATCAAGGAGACATTTCGGTTTCAAGCTTCCGCTCCTGTCGCCGTTCTTCTAACAAAGACTGGGTTAGAGAGATTCCACCTGATAAAAAACCACAGGCAGATTCGATGGGATCCTCCGGTAAGGGTTCGACCAAAACTCTCTGTCCATCATCTGAAAGCTTCACAACCAGTTTGGATTTTGGTTTCAGCCCAAGACTTTTTCTTATCCAGGCAGGAATCACGATCTGGCCTTTCGTAGAGACGGTGGTAATGGTCACGGTATAAACCTCCAATATCATTTCATCCTGAATCGAATTAAGATAATAAAAATTTACATGTAAATCAAGTTGAAAATTGTTTTACTATTTTCATAAAGTAAGACATTACCCTATTTGGTAAGAAGCGATCACTGCCTGTCCTAACGCAATACCGCCATCGTTACTGGGGACCTGGGAATGGGTTAAAACATCAAAATCCGCATGCTTCAGGGTCATTAAAAGGTTTTCTTGAAGAAATCGATTTTGGAAACATCCTCCGCTCAGAGCGACAACGTCAATCCCGCTCTTTTTCCGTATCTTTTCACAGATGCTCAAAAACAGTTCAATGAGTCCCGAATGGAATCTCAGACTGATTCGATCCATTGAAAGACCTCTGCCCAAATCGTCTATGATCTCATGGATAACGCCGTCGGGTGAAACCACGAATTGCTCTCCACTTTCTATCAATTCAAACTCATACCCCTGGGTCATATTACCGTCCCAAATTGTATTACCCATGGACATCTCCAACTCCATGGCAGCTTGTCCCTCAAAAGCCACGGTCGTTCTCAATCCAATCAAAGCTGCCACACCATCAAAGAGCCGGCCCAGACTCGAAGTCAAAGGAACATGGATCCCTTGATCTATCATCTGCAATATCGTATGGATATGTTCATGATCCACATTGTTGGATAAAGGCAATTTTTGAATCCAACGGAAGAATTTATCGTCATTTTCGGTGTTCTGCTCAAGTCCTTTATATATTTCATAGAGATAGGCGATACCCATTCGCCAGGGTTCTTTTATGGCCATCGCTCCGCCTGGCATGGGTCGATAGTCAAAATGACCCATCCGTTCATAAGTGTTGAAATCGGCTAGAAGGATCTCCCCACCCCAGATTTGACCATCATCACCATAGCCCGTCCCATCCAATGCGATGCCGATCACCCGTTCTTCACGTCCATTTTCTGCCAGACAAGCTGCAATATGTGCATGATGGTGCTGAATACCCACTTGCTGTGGTACCTCTTGCTCCAATGCCCACCGGGTAGAAAGATAATCCGGATGTAAATCATACGCAATAGCAACAGGTTCGATCTCAAAAATCCGGCCGAGATGATCAACACATTCTTCGAAAAAAGTCATCGTCTCCATATTTTCCAGGTCACCGATATGCTGACTTAAAAAGGCCCGGTCCTCTTTGAGAAGACAGATGGTATTTTTCAATTCGCCACCCACAGCCAAAATAGAGGGCGCCTCCCTTGCCAGGAATACAGGCATGGGAACATATCCTCGAGACCGACGAATAATCCGCGGCAATCCTGCCACAATCCGTGTAACCGAGTCATCACTTCTAAGATAGATGTCACGATCGTGCATCAGAAAAATATCGGCGATGCCTCCCAGGCGATGTAAGGCCTCTTGATTCCCGATGGCGATGGGTTCTTCGGAGATGTTGCCACTGGTCATGACCAGCGAATCCGGACCTTGATGTAATATCAAATAATGGAGGGGTGTATAGGGAAGCATCGTTCCAAAATAGCTGTTTCGGGGAGCCACTGCCTCGGCCAGGGCA
>CAZYTI010000876.1:0-2744 GCA_964650065.1 uncultured bacterium | reverse complement strand
AATTGTGGTTCGGATCATACCACTTCTCAATCATTCGATAGGGCACGCGTTTACACCACACATCAATTCCACTGCTGATTCCCTCGACTTTTCTTGCTGTCCCGTAGAAACGATATCCAATGCGGTCATTTTCCCAATTAAAGTCCTCCATGCCATCCGGTATATAAGCAGCATGCACTTTAGATTCCGACTCTTGATGTTTCTCCCCCAAAGGTGTGATAACAAACTGCATCTTTTCATTGGGATCAAAATCAGCCTGAATGAGGAGTTCATCCGGTTTCCCATCGCAATCCACGTCTACAATCTGCTTGACAATTTTCTCGCCATGTGAATTTATTACAACGATGTCATGTATGGATCCGGAAAACTGTTTTTGGATTTCAGCCCAGGAGATTGATATAACCTCTCCAATTCGAGTTTGATCGCTGGGATTTTCAACAACGATAACAAGCTCATGGCCCGATTGACATCTAAAATAAACGATAAGGAAAATCAAGGTTACGGCAATCGACCATATTTTACAGGATTGAATTTTCATCGCATACTCATGTAATAATACAACTGGACGGATGGCAAGTGCATCCGTCCAGCATTCAGTGAAATACGATAAATGATTATTTGACCAGCATCATCTTACGCGTTACAGAGTTTCGACCCGCATTTACTCTATAGAAGTAAAGGCCCGAACTCATATCTGCAGCGTTCCACGATATGGAATATTGCCCTGCCGAGCGTTGGCCATTGACCAGCGTCTCAACCAAATTGCCGAGCATGTCATAGATGTGTACTGTTACCATCGATTTTTCACGCAACGTAAATTGGATCGTAGTGATCGGATTAAATGGATTTGGATAATTCTGCATCACCTGAAATTTCGTGGGAATCCGTTTCACCTCATCCTCCACCGGCGTGGTGCCTCCCGGGCTCCAATTCCGGTCTCCTAAGGCCTTACCGTCATGGCCCAATGTAAGAACCGGAGATGTCGCATCGAGCATAAAGTCGCCGTTGGCAGCATCCGCAAATATCGGATCGAACCCATAAATAGTCGTCAGATCGACAGTACCTGCTGCCGTGCCTTCCACGTTTGTACCGCCAGTCACAACAAAAGGATCATCTGCGATATCCACCATCGTCCCCCCGACATCACGTTTCATTGCGAATGTATCTACATGGGCAATCGTTGATCCTTCACCTTCATTATACATAATCCGACCGGCCCGGTACGAATCTTCAGTACCATTCACTTTCGCATGCGTGACGATAATATTCCGGATTGTCACACCATTGATGGCCCGGTTCCAGATCACCTGTCCGCCGCAATCGTAGAATGTCAGATTTTCCATCAAGACAGCTGGATCGGGGTTGTCAAGGACTGCATCACCCTGAATTTTCACGGAGGATCCATTAACATTCATAAATGTACAGTTGAGGATTGTCAGAGCATTAAAATGACTGCCGTGAGCCGCAGTAACAATATGATCGCTCTTATGGGCGTTGATAGCACGCAAGCATTCATCACCTGTATTGGCGAAAATACAATTCTCAAAATGGACCACGCCGTTACGCCCGCTCTTGTTCACATCCCAAACCGATCCATCCACCGCCGTGGCAGGATCACCGGTCCGGTATACATTCCGGAAAATACAGTTCTTTGCGATCAGGTTCGGATCTACTTTTGGTGAACCATCATCCTCTGTTTCGGGTGTTTTCAGCATATACTTGAACATCGCGTAATCGGTTGAATTCGCCATCATGCCGTCTACGATGACACCTTCCAGGGTTAGATCGTTGTTGAGTTTAATGAAATCATTGTCATCAATGACCTCACTGGGATGGATCTCCGGCATATTGTCGTTTGGATAATTCGCCTTGCTAAGTCCACCAGCCACACCTGCACGAATGATCAAAGGTACATTAATTTCCACGGCCGGAATGGGATATTGTCCGCCAGGTGTGACTAGCTCGATAATATCGGCATTCCCGGCATTAGCAAAAGCAATGGCCTCGGTCAATCCCGCACCCGGGACACCAGCTTCAACTTGAATCGCACGCTGAGTATTGGTGGCCCAGTTTCGATCACCGAGGGCACCACCGTCATGTGCCAGGCCCAGGAGGGGTGAGCCTTCGGGCAGGGTAAAATCACCGTTAACATGATCGGCGAACATGGGATCATATCCGTAAATGGTGGACATGTAAACCATACCTGCCGCTGTACCTTCAACGTTCGTACCACCGGTAACGACAAAAGGCTGATCTGCAATTTTGACTGTATCATTTCCAACAATTCGCTTCATGGCGAACGTATCAACATGGGCTATCGTTGATCCTTCACCTTCATTATACATAATCCGACCGGCCCGGTACGAATCTTCAGTACCATTCACTTTCGCATGCGTGACGATAATATTCCGGATTGTCACACCATTGATGGCCCGGTTCCAGATCACCTGTCCGCCGCAATCGTAGAAATTCAAATTCTCTAAAAGAACCGAAGGATCAGGGTTGTCCAGTACTGCATCGCCCTGGATCTTCACAGAAGAACCGTTTACGTTCTTGAACGTGCAGTTGCGGACCGTCAGCGCATCAAAATGACTGCCGTGATCCGTAGTCACAATGTGGTCGCTTTTGTGAGCATTGATAGCCCGTAAACACTCATCCCCAGTGTTTGCGAAGACACAATCCTCAAAAAGGACCACGCCGTTACGCCCGCTCTTGTTCACATCCCAAACCGATCCATCCACCGC
>CAZYTI010000875.1:0-2753 GCA_964650065.1 uncultured bacterium | reverse complement strand
AAGAGCAATAAAAACGAATAATGACATTTTGTTTTCCATGGGTTTTCTCCTTTTTCGTAAAACCTTTGACACTACTTAACTTAGATTTTCTTTAGTTTTTACCGGCGGACCTCTTCTTCCTTCGACACCAATAAATGGCAAAGGGGAGACCCGTGACAATGAAAACCAAATCAGTGGCAGACCGCTGCCATTCAAAGCGTGCTCTCAGGACGAGGAGTCCCAAAATCAGGACGAGAGAAAGCAGTGGAAGAAGCGGATACAGCGGAACCCGGAAGATGTCCTGGCCGCCGATGTGGTCACGCCTCATCTTGAAAAGGGCCAGGGTAGAAAGCCCGTAAAATATCAGGATAGTAAAAACCAGTCCGGTGGCTATGGTCTCGAAGGTACCGCGGATGATGAGAATCGCCCCAGCCCACACACAATGGGCAATAATGGCTCTTGACGGGGTTCGGAACCTGGGGTGGACATAATCCAGCCATTTGAAAAAGAGGCCGTCTCTGGCCATGGCGTAATAGACCCGGGGTGCGGTCATCATGGTGCCGTTAATGCTGCCCGATGCAGAGATGATCACCAGGACAGCGATGATGGCAGCGCCCGTGGGACCGATGAGCAGAGTCAGAACATCGGTGGCCACGATGGTACTCTGCCGCATGCCTTCCATGCCCAGGGTTCGGTGGTAGACCGTGTTCGTCAGGGCGTATAGGCTGACCACCAAAATGATCCCGATTAAAAGACTCAGAGGAATGACCCGTTTGGGATTTTTCATTTCTCCGGCGGAATAACCGATGCGCTCCCATCCGGTGTGGGCAAAAATAATCAGCATCATTGCTGCCACCGCATTTCCCAGGGGGCCCAAATTTCCCGTGGGCGCAGCCCGTGTTGAAAGCAAGCTTGCTTGTCCTCCGCTGAAAAAGAGACCTGCGCTGATGATGGCCAATAAGCCCACCACTTTAAGAATCGTGGAGAGCTTCTGGTAAATACTGGCCCTCTTAATACCGACATAATTAAGTAGTCCGAAGATAAATATAATGCCCAGGGCAACGATCATGTGGCTCACCTTGCCCAGAGGGATAAAATAGCCTAAGTAATCAGCCACGATGAGGGCCAGTCCCGCCGCGGCACTGGTGCGTACGATAAACAGCTGCCCCCAACCGAACATGAATCCGGCAAAGGGGCCGAAGGATCGCGTGATGTAAACGTATTCTCCTCCGGTGTGGGGCATCCGGGTCCCTAATTCAGCGTATATCAATCCGCTGATAAACACGAACGCACCGGCTCCTAACCAGAGGAGAATGATGATGTTGAATGATGGGAGATAACCGGCGATGATCTGAGGATTGGAATAGATACCGGCCCCGATACAGATACCAATAAGAATGGCAATGCCATCCGGAACGCCTAAAACTTTTCTGAGAGAAGGTTTTGAAGACGTTTCGGGATTTGCTTTATTTTCATTTGTGGGTGACATCACGCATAATCCTTACATTACTAATGGTATCGAGTCGATGCCCTGGTTATTTTCTATATCCGATAGGGCACTTTGCTTTCCCATGCTTCCTTCTGTTCCGGATGTTCCTTAAAAAATTTATCAATGATGTATTCAACCCTATCCTGAGCGACATTCAATGTTTCGGCAATATCAATGGTTGTCAACTGTCCGTCTCGTTTCAGAAAACGGCCGTCTACTAAAACGTTGTCTATATCACGGCTGGAACCATAAAGCACAAAACTGGTAATGGGATCGCGGGTTGGTGACAAATAAGGATTTTTCAAATCCACGGTAATGATATCGGCCTTTTTTCCAGCTTCCAATGAACCGATCTCCTTATCCATGCCGATGGCTTTGGCACCGCCGATGGTAGCCAGTTCCAGTAAATCGTAATAGGTGAGTCGGCGGGAGCTGCTGCCGGCTGAAACCATTTCACCACTTTCTATAAAACGGGCTCGATTGGACTGCCCCCACAAATTTTTCCGCAATAAGGGTATCATGTCATGATGATAATCATCGGTGCCCAAACCAACCTGTATCCCCAAATCTCTCCACCGCAACAATGGATTTTCCACAGAATGACAGTGCAGGATACCCATACCCGATTTGAGGATGAGTTGAAGATCTGATTCTGTGATGTAATCGCAATGGACTCCGGTGAGGTTTTCGTTGAGAATTCCCATTTCCAAAAGAAGTTGGGTGGATGTTTTGCCGTAAAGCTTCTGCACATGCTTGAATTCCCGAGATGTCTGAGAAAGATGTGTCGTGATTCGTAGGTTATGTTTCCTGGCAAAATCCCGTATCTTTCCATAGATTTCCGGTAATAACAAATCAGCGGCTTTGGGACACATACAAGTTGTGATGCGCCCCTCGGCCTTGCCCTGCCAATGATGATATAAGTCCACAGCGCGTTGAAATGCGGCTTCGCCCTTTTCCGGCAGGTATTTATAAGTACCCTCTTTGAGAACATTTAAATCGACCTGCTCAATATCGGCGGCCAGAACACAACGATTTCCGGCTTTTTCTACAGCTTTGGCGAATCCATGAGGATAGGTGTAGATGATCAATGAAGTCGTGCATCCGCCATAAATGAGTTCAGCGCAAGAGGAAGCGCCCAATGTATCCATATCCTCGGGCGTACGATACCCCTCCAGAGGAAGATTGACCTTGTAAAAATTGCCGATGAGCTCATACACACCGCGAAAGTATTGTTGTAGATGGGCGTGAGCATTAACAAATCCCGGAAGAACCAGCTTTTGTTTGC
>CAZYTI010000874.1:0-2754 GCA_964650065.1 uncultured bacterium | reverse complement strand
ACTCTGCACCATTCCTTAAAATAAACTCATCGCCCACAAAAACAAACTCCCCCTCCCCGTTCCACTTGTAAGTACTATAACTCCCGTCTTCATTTGTCACAATAATATTTCCTTTTTCATTTAAAAAGGTTGGAAATAATGACTGCGAATCTTATCCCTGGACACCAGGTTCATTTTGGATTACTTATCCCTTATTTCTGCATCACTTTATTTTGCATCCAGTGTAATGCATCCCGGTCAAAACATGCTGAATCTAAAATAAATGCGGACGGAAAGCCGTATCGGAAAATAGCCCGGGATAAATACAAAAACGGTGTCGTTTATATATTCAATACACAGAAGACCCATGTCCTCTGCGTGAAAAAAGTCAACACAGAGAAGAATTTTCCATTCCCGCCCCTGGCCTTCTTTTTATATGACCTTCAAAAGGATAAAATACGCTTTGAAGATGCATCGGCCGGAGGGGAGGTGAAATGGTTAAACGACAGTCAAATAATCGTTTCATGGATACCAGGAACTGTTAAGGGTGATGAAGAAAAAGAGGGAATGTCGACCGGATACATTTATGATTTAATACAGCAAAAAAAAATAACGAACAAAGATGCGTTACAACACCAAAATATAAAATAGGCCCTTAAAGTAACACCAGTTCGTATAATAAATTGCCGGAGGATCAGATTAATGAAAGGGAAATACCTGACTTTCTGGGGAATCATATGTGTAATCCTTCTAATGACCCCCTGGATAATTCATCAAAGCGGTCAGGACTTTCATTCGGTAATAGAATCATCCAAATCGGATCGATCTCAAATAGCGGGGGCTAAAAATCCGCCCCGGGGTATTGAAAAGTCCAGGCAATTTATTTCAGAAAGGAAAAAACGAATCAAGGGATTCCTGAAACAAGACAATCCCAATTTATTCGCTGAATTCCTCAACGGCATTCGTACACGTGAGGGAGATACAGTTCCATCCTACCCCCCTAACTATCAGATCAAAGAACTCCTCAAAGCCCGATCATTGAAATCCACACGTGCTCTGAATAAAGCCGGTTCCTCAAATCTTCTGAACTGGGTCGAACGGGGTCCGGGAAATATCAGCGGCAGAACCCGGGGCATGATTGTCGATCCCGACGATCCGACCCAGGATACCTGGTTTGCCGGTTCAGTCAGCGGTGGTGTGTGGAAAACAACCAATGCCGGCCAGACCTGGATAAACCTGACCCCCCAACTCCCCAATCTGGCCACCAGTACCCTGGTCATGGCCGAATCGAATCACAATGTCCTTTACCTGGGGACCGGAGAGGGTTTTGGTAATGTCGATCAGGTCGATGGAACGGGTATCTGGAAATCGACTGACCGGGGTATGACATGGGAACAACTGGCCAGCACTTCAGACAATTTAGAATTTCAAAACGTCATGCGTATCGTCGTCGATCCGATCACTGAAAATATCCTGCTGGTGGCCACCAATCCGGGATTTTTCCATCTGCCAGGCACAAAACCCTCATCAGGTATTTTCAGATCAGAAGATGGTGGCAGCACCTGGGCAAAAGTTTATAACGCGGGATCGAACGCCGTCGAGCATCTCATCACCAATCCTGAAAATTTCAACACACAATATGCTACAATCAATAGCGTGGGTGTCATTAAATCGCTCGACGGCGGACTCAACTGGATCGATGTTTCCAGGGGCATATGTGATGTGCGACGTATGGAAATTGCCATGGCCCCTTCCGACACCACCACCCTCTACATTTCTGCAGAAGGACGGAACACGACCTCCACATTTTTTATATCTACGGATGCTGGATTGACGTGGATGGCTGCTCGTGATATCACCGGGAGCGACATCAACTGGCTGGGCGAGCAGGGCTGGTACGACAACACCATCGCTGTAAATCCTTACGATAAACACCAGGTGTTTGTGGGGGGTATTAACCTTTGGCGAATAGACATGATGCCCGGAACGGATATCCAGGGTAAACAAATCTTGCATGTGGATCTGGAAAACACCCAATCATTTTTACGTTTTATCAGTTTCGAAGGAAGATTCTGCAATGGTGGATTGGATAGAGGAGAAAATTTTCATGGCCTCCCCACAGGTCTGACAGAAGATGACTTCACAACCGTGGAAATCCGTTTCGGTCCGGGACAAAGCCAGAAGGCCCACCGGTTTGGTTGGGCTTCTGATCACCTCTATCCATACCATGACTATGTAAGGGTTCCCCTGGAGGTGTGGGACATAGAGCACAACCAACAGCTCATGGTATCCTTTCTGGACCATGATGACAACCGCACCTGGAATCCCAGGGATCGGGCCAGTGCACCCGGAGATACATCTCGTGAGTACATCTTTATACACGCAGTACCGTACAATGCATTCATTCCAAATGGAAATATTGTCAAAACAGCTGGAATGGCCTTCAAGAACACTTATGCCATTTGGCCTGAATCACCGGATGGGATCATTTTCAATCCAGCCGATCTTCCAATTGCATCGATACGTATTCACTGGGGTAACCTGGAGACGAAAAGAATCAATACGACCAATATCACAGATGGTTACCGACAGTTCGGAGGTACGCCCAAAGGCGTTCATGTGGATCATCACAACATTCTCCTGGTTCCAAATAATCCGGCGACGAATGGGTATCGTTTGGTCAATGGAAATGACGGTGGTGTATCCTATTCCGATAATGGCGGTGTAACTTTCACACAGCCCGTGCCGAACTCCCGGTCAACAAGTTCTTTGTCG
>CAZYTI010000873.1:0-2757 GCA_964650065.1 uncultured bacterium | reverse complement strand
TCATTCGAGGGTGCGGATGTCGAGGAGGGATCTGCGGAGCCTGCGGTACGGTTTATCGATTCCCCAATTCGTATCGGATTGAAGTCGGATTGGCATGTCAGACCATCGTCGAGCCGAATATGTACATTACACAAATACCCTTCTTTCCTGCAAACAAGGCGACCTATAACATTGAAAAGTTTGAACCGACAGGTTCCACAGTCGCCGCACTCTATCCGGAAATATTCAAATGTGTGGGTTGCGGGACATGTACGCGGAGTTGTCCCATGGATATCGATGTAATGGAGTACATTTCCCGGGCAATCAGGGGGGATGTCGCAGGTGCGGCCGAGATTTCTTTTGATTGTGTCATGTGTGGTCTCTGTACAGCCCGTTGTCCTGCTGAGGAGGCGCAGTATAACATCGGTATCCTGTGTCGGCGTCTTTACGGACGACATATTGCTCCCAAGGCGAAACACCTGCAAGAAGCAGTAAAGACCGTTGAATCGGGAAAAGTTGAGAAGGGACTGAAAGACTTGATGAAAATGGATTTAAAGGCATTGATGAAGGCATACAATGAAAGAGAAATAGAGCCTGATATGGCCGAAGAATTCTGGGAACCCGAGGAGAAAAAATATATCGTTGTGGAATAATAGAATTGAGTAATAATTACCACGGAAAATCACATGTGCTGTTCCGTGGTGATCTGTGGTAATTTTTAAATATTTACTATGGAGAAGATGTTATGCCGTATACACCAGAGTTGAAAAAGCTCATCAAAATCGTCGAGAAGACGCGGCCGGCGCGCGTTGAAAAAAAGAAGCAGGGTGAAGAATTTCCGGCCATGTCTCTCAAGGAAAGAGAAGAGATTCTCAAGTACCATCCTGATTTTAAGGATGAGGGACGTTCAGAGATTAAAGTCGGTCCCAATAAGGGATACCGCATCTCCAATGAGATTGTGGATCTTGTACACTCTCGGAGTAGGGTCAATCCCGATTTAATCGATCTTTCCAATCCCGATTATGAGACGGATGTTCTTATACTCGGGGGGGGAGGCGCCGGTACGGCTGCTGCACTGATGGCACGGGAGCAGAAAGTAAAGGTGCTCATTGCCACGAAACTGCGTCACGGGGATGCCAACACCATGATGGCGGAGGGTGGCATTCAGGCAGCAATCAAGAACGAGAAAGATTCTCCGTACTACCATTACCTGGATGCTATTGGTGGCGGTCACTTCAAGAACGATCCTGAACTCGTTTACACTTTGGTCAAAGAGGCGCCCAAGGTGATGGCGTGGCTCGAGAAATTGGGGGCCATGTTCAGCAAGTACGATGATGGCCGAATGAAAGCGCTTCATGGCGGAGGGACCTCCAGAAAACGCATGCACTATGCCGGAGACATTACAGGCGCAGAGATCATGCGGACGATCCGAGATGAAGCAAAGAACCATCCCGATGATATCAAGGTGCTGGAATTCTCTCCTGCGGTAGAGTTGATACTCAACGATAAGGGCGCCTGTGCCGGTGCTGTTCTTTATAATCTGGAGACCGAGGAGTATATCATTGTCAAGGCCAAAGCGACTGTCATGGCAACCGGGGGTTCCGGGCGGCTTCACATTCAGGATTTCATGACCACCAATCATTATGGTGCCACGGGGGATGGGATTATTATGGGGTATCGGGCAGGTGTACCCATCAAATTCCTCCATACAGTACAGTATCATCCCACGGGAGCGGTTTTCCCGGAACAAGCCGAGGGACTCCTCATCACTGAAAAAGTCCGGGCAGCGGGTGCCAATGTCGTGAACCTCGAGGGTAATCAATTTGTTTATGAGAGAGAACCCAGGGATGTGGAAGCTTCGGCATTTATCCGGGAGTGCACTAAACGGGGAAAAGGCGTTCCTACACATACGGGGCAATTTGGTGTCTGGTTGGATTCCCCTATGATCGACCTCCTTAAAGGTGAAGGCACCGTGCGCAGTGAATTTCCAGGAAAATGGATCCTGTTCAATCGATATGGTATCGATATCACCAAAGAACCGATGCTTGTTTATCCCACCCTGCATTATCAGAACGGTGGTTTGGAGATAAATAATAAAGGGGAAACAGTTGTTCCCGGTCTTGTCGTTGGAGGAGAGGTCAGCGGAGGTCTCCACGGTGAAAACCGGCTCATGGGGAACTCTCTCCTTGATGTCATGGTCTACGGGCGGATTGCCGGTGTGACTGCGGCAGAATATGCGAAGAAAAAATACAAGGCTGGTAAACTGACTCTGTCCCATGTCACAAAATTCAATAAACAACTGGAAACCGCGGGTCTTGAATTGGATGGGCGAGTGGCACCCATGATATTACCCGATTATGGCAATCCGGAAGTCCGTAAGAAGCAGCTAACAACCCAATATGTTGGCACAATAAGATAGATTATCTATAGAAATAGGTTAAATCATGCGGATAAGACAAAGAGAAAAACCCTTTGGGTTTGATAAACCTGCTTCACCGAAAGGTGAAATATTAGTCATCGAGGATCGATGCAAGGGGTGCAGTTTTTGTGTTGAGTACTGCCCCAAAGATGTTCTGGTGCTTTCGGATAAGTTTAATGCGAAAGGATATCACCCGCCAGAGATAGCAAATCCCGATGCATGTGTGAATTGTGGTTTCTGTAGAATGATCTGTCCCGAGTTTGCGATATACACTGTAGAAGCCGCAGAAGAGGTGGTTAATTAAGACAGGATGAGCAGGATTTTCCGGAACTCATTTCTACTCTTCCTGTTAGTTGTGT
>CAZYTI010000872.1:0-2760 GCA_964650065.1 uncultured bacterium | reverse complement strand
TGGATCGGCTTGCCGTTCGGGGCAACGACCTTACTGTATTTACAATAGGCCTGTTTGTACTTTGCCATGGATTCCGGAATTTCTGTGATACCAAATTTTTCGCCGCGTGCGATGTCCAGAAAGCAATCCGTAGAGAACCAGTTGCTGTCTGTTTCATTATTTGACTGCCTGCAGGATTGAGCAGTCAATACCAGAACACATAAGATTAGAAAGATGGTATAGCGTTTCATCATATTGCCTCATTATTTAGACAGATGTCCCATCTGTCTTTTCCAGGCGAACAAACTGATACCAACGACCATCAACGTGGAGGCAAGCAGAGCCGGATAGATTTCATAAATACCGGTCATCTCCCTGATAAAGAGCTTCCACAGAACGGTAACCAGCGTACCGGTGATCATCCCTGCGATGACTCCCCATCTGTTTGTCTTCTTCCAGTACAGAGAAAGTATAACGGCGGGTCCGAATGACGCGCCCATACCGGCCCAGGCAAACAGGACAAACCAGAAGATGGTATCTTTCATGAAATAGGCCAGTGCCATGGATGCTATACCCGCGAGGACGACAACGATTCGGCTGAGCTTGATCCGATGCATTTCGTCGGGAACGGCATCCTTCCGAATGATCTTTTCATAAATATCTCTCACAAACGTGGAGACCACCACGAGTAACTGCGAGTCGGCAGTCGACAGGATGGCTGCAAAAATGCCTCCGATGAGCAGCCCGTACATGACTGGCCCGAAGTAATCGGATGCTAATACGATGTAAATCATTTCTGGATCAGATCCGGGCAAACTTCCCACAACTGGGAAAAAGACCCTTCCCAGAAGTCCAATGAACAGCGCCCCCCACGCCAGGAGCACGTTCCAGCTCGTGCCGATGACTGTGGCGAGCCGGAGCTTGTCCGGGTCGTCGATGGACATGTAACGGACCAGAATGTGGGGCTGGCCCGGTGGGCCGAAAGCATTTCCTCCCATGCTGATGGTGGCTCCGACACCAAGCGCAAAGGGATTGAGATGTTGAGGACTGAGCTCCTCGAGTAAAGTCAACAAGGTGTGCAAGCCACCGATCTTTATCAGTCCGTAGACCGGGAAGATGACCAGGCCCAGCAGCATGATGACGGCCCGGACCACATCGTTGTACGCCACAGCGATGTATCCTCCCATGGCCATGTACACGAGAATCAGAGCGCATGAGATGCCCAGCGCCACGAGCATAGGCAGGCCAAGGGCCATATTCAACGACTTGGCGCCCGCATTCAGCTGTGCGGCCACGTAGGAGGTCATGAATATGACAATAACCACGGCTCCGACAAGCCTCATGATATGCCGTGAATCTTTAAACCTGGATCCGAAGTAATCCAACAGGGTGAGGGAACCGTATGCTTCGGATTGAGCACGGAACCGTCGTCCGATATAGACAAACTGGAACATCTCCATTGAGATGTACCCGGCTGCTGACCAGACCGCGGGTGTGCCAAGGGTATAGGCCATACCGCTGAGTCCCAGTACCAACCAGCTCGAACGGCCGGAAGAAACGGCGGACAAAGCCACTACGAATTTGTCCATGGCTCTGCCGCCGATAAAGAAATCGACCTGACTTTTGGTACGCTTTATGGTGAGAAGGCCGATGAAGATGGGGAGAGTGAGTGTTAGGATAAAGATAGTGAAAGCAACAGGGTGGGAGAGCTGTTCATATGCGTTCATGACGGATATCCTATTTCGGCTTTGCCTATTACCAAAAATTAACCACAGAGCACACAGAGAAATTATTAATATTATTTATTTTACACATTAAAATCTAATCTCCCCTCTGTGAACTCTGTGGTTTCATGTCTTTCTCTCTTTGTTCATAATACTTTTGACACTACCCGGCTTTGAGATCCGGTAAATAATTATCGAACAAACAATGATGAGAATGGGCAAAACGATCAGGACGAGATAAGCTTTGATCATGACGGCTCCCGTTTATGCAAGAGGTTTTGTTAAAAATTAACCACAGAGCACACAGAGAAATTCTTAATATTATTTATGTTACACAATAAAAACTTACCTCCCCTCTGTGTCATCTCAAATGATTAATCATGCTACTATCTTTTAACTATTCTACATTGTAATATCTTTATGCGGATATTCATTTTTAGTCCACAAAATTTTTCTCTGTGAACTCTGTGGTTTCTGTGGTTTCATTTTTTTCTCTCTTTTTTCATAAAACTTTTGACACTACCATGCAAGAAATGGGGTGGAGTGTTTAAGTACACACCCATGGGTCTCTTTCCCATATCACTCTATCTGATTATATGAATCTCGAGAGGCGGTGGAGATGCATACTCGACTCCGTTTTCAGTGAGATACGCACCATCATGAAATCCTATATTTAAATATCTCCCTTCACCCCATTCGGGCATCGGAACGTAGACCCAGTATTCCATAACAAAGTGGTGATAGAGCGGGAGCGTCAACTCCCGTTGCCAATCCGGACCCAATGGGGCGATCCTGGGGGCATTCGGTCCTTTTCCCATGGCATGTAAGTCGATAGGAACCTGGGTTTTTTCAGGATCCAGATTCTCGTTGAATATTTGTCTGTTGACATAAATGAATCCCGCTTCCTCAATCTTTCTCTTGAGGATCTCTAATGTTACCCCACCGGTACGCCCTAGCTTGGTATTGTCTTCCAAAACCAATCGGACTTTCACCGCATCTGCCCAGGCTCTTTTGATCTTTGGAGGCGGTTCAGTCTCTCCTTCTCGTAGCACATAGG
>CAZYTI010000871.1:0-2763 GCA_964650065.1 uncultured bacterium | reverse complement strand
CGCATACACCACTTCACGCTTCCCCTACTCAATGCGTCCCCTCGCAACCAGGCACTGCGCCAGCTCCTACAAAGATTTTGCTTTATCCACAGGATCCAGTGCAACCACGATTCGGCGTTGTTCAGCCTCCAGATCAAACATTTTCTGAGGCTTATACAATTCAGCCAGGTTCAAATGTGCAGAAAGATCATACGGTTCGATGAGAAATGATCGAGTGTAGTAATGTGCCGCCTTCTGAAAATCACCCTTTTCAGCATGATATGAAGCCACCTCGCGCGATTCTGCAGCACCAAATTCTGAAACGGCTAAAAATCGCTGGAGAATGTCCGCCAATTTTTCGTATTCATTTAGAGTACGATAGATTTCTGCCAGGCCCTGATAAGGATTCCCTGTACCGACAAAATCCGGATAGAGTTCAATGGCTTTCAATAATTTTTCTTCTGCTTCCCGAAATTTCATATTTTTCAAGAGCTCGATACCCTGCATACAGTTGTCAAAATAAGGACTCTTCTTCTCCGGCACGAAAAACTTCTCTACCTTATCCCACAAATTCTCTTCGTTCTCTAATAGGTTTTCGTTCCCGGTGATGACATCATCGAATGATTTCCTGCTTGATTCAAGATATTTAAAAAAATCCCTGTTGACCTCGGACGGACTGGCTTTGAGCACGTTTTTGAAATTCGCCTCTTGAGTCATTCGCTCCCCAAACCCTGTCAGTAATTCCGGGATGACTTCGAATCCATACTCTTTCGCAATAAACTCGACGATCTTCATGGATTGATAATAGGAAAGCATGATCTGTCCGGGAAACTGAGGTCGCGTAAATCCGCTGTTGATCTCCTCCAAAGATAAAAGCCTGTCATTGTCCAAGGCTGTGAAAAATTCCATATCCATCTTCCGGGTCCATTCTTTTCGCGCCCGTTTTTCTTCATATACCGAAAGGCCTTCGGTCAGCCACCGAGGCACCCGATGATCCGAAAGACCGATGGTCATCACATGGGCCAATTCGTGCCAGAGCGTTCGGGCCCAATTGTGTTCACCCTCTGTGTAGGCTTTGGGTGTATCAAAGGCCACGATGTCACCAAAACAGACCCCGATTAGATCCAGATTGGGCAGACCGCTGATACGGACTGCAAAATCGGCATGATCGTTGTATGCCTCCAAAAGTATTTTTCCGGCTGGTGAATAGGGATACCGGGTGCTCAATGAATCGTACGCCTCTTCGGCAAGTTTCAATATCAACGGTCCAAGAACCACACTCTCGGATTCGTGAATCTTTAAATCATAATGGTCACTATGGAGCATGTCGAAATGATCGTATTCATCGATTAAATCCAGAGAATTCCTGGCAAACAGATTGAACTGATCCCGAGTATACGCCACGTTCAAATACTGCTGCGCTTCATCCACCCGACCGATGCGAAGTAGATTCGTCCCCAACACGGCATGTGCCGACCAATTGTCCGGTTCATAATCAACCGCCATAAAGCCGTAATGCACAGCATCCTGATATCGAAATCGCAAACCACAATTATTCATGAGAATGACATAAAAATCGCCACACGCCGGATTGATGGTCAGAGCACGACCTTCGATCTCTTTGAATCCTCTTTCATCTTCTCTCAAATGAAATATGGAAGCGAGATTGGCCAGGGTAGTGGCTGAAGACGGATTGATATTTAGTGCCTGGGTTACCACGGTTTCAGCTTCATCATAGCGGCTATCCAAGATATGGAGCTCGGCCAAAATATTCAATGCTTCAACATGATTGGGATTTTCGTTCAGTGCCTTATTGGCCAGTTCTTCCATGGCCAGAAAACTCTCCATAGACCGCGCATACCCCGTATAGAGATCGGCCCAGTGGGGATTGATTTCCAGGGCATCCTCAAAGGTGCGCTGGGCATCTGCATTGTTGAATTTATCCCGAAAAAGACTTGCCCATACGTACAAATTGTTGACATTTTGAGGATCGATTCGATATGAGGCATTAAACGCCCTATTGGCTGCATGAAAATCTTCCAGTCTTGATGCGGCAATGGCACCCAACGTGATGAGATTGGAAGTCGTAAAGACATTCCGCTGGACCTGTTGGTATATTTCAGAATAAAGGGCTCTCGCATCCGACTTTCGCCCTGTTAATTCAAGGACTTCCGCCAAGTCTAAGGTATTCCTAAAAAAATCACCCTTGACAGAACCGGCCCGTTTGAAAAGCGGGATGGCTTGTAAATACCTTCCCGTCTTAATGAAAAGTTTACCCTTGGCATTCAAAAGATAGGGATCATCAGTGGATTCCTTGAGGTACTTTTCGACTTCTTCCAATCCTTCCTGATATTCACCCAAAGCGATATAGGTTTCGATATAGCCGATAGCTTGTTCAAAATCCTCTTTGTCCGGATTTTTAAGTATTTTACCAAAAAGTTTTCTTGCTTCGGTGTAGTCTCCGGTCCGCAGTGCTTCCCGTGCCTGATGAGTCTGCTCATCCGACTCCTGTGCAAAAATGAAATTTAAATCATATCCAGAGCGAAGTAAAAGTAGGATAATGATCGTAAGTAAAAGTGATTTCATACGAAATGCGCAGTCTCTCGTATTAAGAATATCCGTCCAACATCTTTATTTTTATCTTACGAATCATAACAATCATAAGTTCCCTAAAAATAAGAGATAATAGGACTATGTAATTTACCCCATGGGATGATGTCTCGCTCATCTGTCATGATCTCTCCCATGGGGTAATTCAACTTCCGGTTCAGTAATGTTTGGGAT
>CAZYTI010000870.1:0-2774 GCA_964650065.1 uncultured bacterium | reverse complement strand
GGTATTTCCCTGATATCATTTATCATCACTCAAAGCAACCCGGAATCCGGCAAAGTCAAACCTTAAATCCTGACGATGGTAGTGCCGATCCGATACATGACAGTAGTCTGAACCGAAAAACCAGCATCCTCCTCTCATAACACGGAACCCTTTACCGAGTTCTAAATTCTCACTCTTTTCTGTCGAATATGGATTTGGCAGCATGATGCTGCTGCACCACTCCCAGGCATTGCCGGCCATATCATAAAGGCCGAATGGGTTGGGAGAGAAACTGCCCACCGGTGATGTAAATTCCCACCGATCATCACCATACACACCAGAGTAGTTGGCCAAATTGTGATTTAAATCCCCGTTCCTCGTTCCATAACGGTATTGTTTCCCACCGGCGGTTGCCGTGTATTCCCATTCCGCTTCTGTGGGGAGTCGTACGCCCGCCCAATGACAATATTCGATGGCATCTTCCCATGTGATCCCGATGACGGGACACTTGGACTGATTATAACGGGGGTCATCCCAGAAATCGGGCTCAGGATAATCGTTCGCAGCAATAAACAAGGCATACTGCTCATTGGTGATCTCGAATTTCCCCATCCAAAATCCCTCTATCGAAACAGCATACCCCGGATTCTCACCATCGGGCCTTCTGCCCATCAAAAATTCACCCCCGGTTATCCACACCATAACAGTCCCATCTACAGGATTCTTCATCGACCGATCTTTCCGATGCTGATCTGATACAGGATGAACAAGTGCAAAAATAATCTTGCTCCACAACAACGGCAATAGGATAAGACATACTATGCCCGGGACGTTGAATGGATGGGATATCTTCGAACCTTTGTTATTTTTCTTGGTCTCCTTTTCCATGTTATCCTATCTCTCGCCAACCGTTCTATTTAAAGCGGCTCAACATCTCAAGGACGCTTTAGCCTTTTTCATGACGATGGTCTAATTGGAACGCTCGGCCGACCAGGTGAATGTGCCTTCGAATGATTCCGCTTTCAGATTTCCGATGATCGAATCACCACTCACAAAACCCTTGTATATCCTATCCTCCACTTCAAACCATATACTCGCCCCCCATGCGTAAACGGGCACTTTCGACAAACTCGTTTTTCCGCTGATATAATCCGCGACCCTCAAGCCATTATTGCCTCGTTTTATCTTCAGCTGAAAACTCGTATGATTTTCCGACCCGCGCACCTTGGCGTTCCAGGCACCAAGGACATCGACCGGTACACGAATGGCCTCCCAGGGAAGGGTTCTGCTAATCGGACCCTTGTGCCATTCCTGGGTCCCAACGATTGTATCCCCCCGGGCTATCCCCTGATACAACACCTCAACACTTTTACCTCGAATACTGCATTTTCCCACGAAACTCAAATGTCTGCCTCGCAAACCAATCCTGCTGATGTCTGTTACCAATGGTGTAGGTGCAACCAATGTATAAAGGGCCGCCTGAAACGTTTGACTGACGAGCAGGTTCCAGTGAACATCCTTTCGGGAAACCTGTGTCGTCCAGGTCCACTCACCGCCAATGGAAGCAGGGATGACCCACATCAGTATTTCTTCCCTTCGCGCTTTGGGATGATAAACGACGGAATCGGGTTCCCATATCCCCATATCGAACGCATGCGATACGACACGACTGCCCGGTCTCAACTGCTGAAATAGGATGGGCCGCAATTGAAGAAGAATCTCATCCAATAAATACAGTGTGAGAACTGATGCCTGGCTAAAATTAAAATCAAAGATATCTCCTAAAAAAAACCGTACTTTTTCGGGCACTCCGGATATTGTTGCACTTTCTCTGGCTTCTTTTAAACGCTGAGGATCCAGATCGACACCCACGCCATGGACACCATATTTTTTTGCGCCAATGATGAGAATTCTTCCGTCACCACACCCCAGGTCGTATAATAAATCATCCTCTGTTACCTGTGCCAGTTCCAGCATGGCTTCTACCACTTTCGGATGTGTGGGTTCGTATGGGACATCCAAATTCGGTGGTTCCTCCTGGCCCATACAGTCATATCCGTTGATGAGCAGGAAAACAAACAGAGCAATCCTCCCCATCAGGTTCATTGCATATCCCCATAAGAGTGCACGATTAAATCTTTTCGTTGGATTCCAAATTTCTTCATCAGCCATTCCACTTTTTGCTGTTCGACCGGGAGATATTTTTCATCCTCCAGCACAGCTTCAAATTCAATAAAATCTCCGTGATGTTCGACAATATCAAAATGAATGCGAACATTTTCCCATATACAGATCTCTCGTTTTTTCTTCACGATGACTCGAATGCCGTGTTCCCTGTCCAGTGTTTCCTTGACTTTGTCCACATTCTTGAGATGGACGAGTTCGTAGTAACTCGGTCGGGGACCCTCCTCATCCTTTCGAAAATATTGGATCAATTGCGGATCGCCGGTGTCCCTTTCTCTGATTTTCAAACGGCCATTGTCTAGATCAAAATAGGTATCTGTCTGTGTTTCGATTTTATCGAAACGGGCTCCGATTCGGGCAAGTATTTCATCCGCATGCCGTGTTCTTTGATACCTGGCTTTAATCTCCATATTTCTCATTCGACCATCCCTTTTTAGCATCTTAAAAAGGTTTGTTTCCTGTAAGAGACGAAGCTTCAAGGGGGCGACCATAACAATAGAGACATCCCCCCGGACAGGGATTGTACCATCCAATATCCCAGCTCTCAGTACAGCCACAAAGAGATCGCTGTCCCTTTGCCTTCTCTATCGAAGCATGTAGAAGTTTGGGGT
>CAZYTI010000869.1:0-2783 GCA_964650065.1 uncultured bacterium | reverse complement strand
ACACCGTCTTCATCATCGGGGATGAAACCGGCATTATCATCCCCCATGGCATCGCCATCCGGCTGTCCGTCGGGCTCACCGTCAACGGTGGCACCCAGGAGGAAATTGTGATTGATATAGTGGTATGCTCCCAGGGGCAGCAGGGTGAAATAGCTGTCCGGCGCATCACCGAAATCCAGTGTATCCGCCGGCAGGATTTCGATCATATAATCTTCCACCTCACCGTCTCCCGATTCCCCGCGGTAACTCACGTCACCCCCGCTGTTGAATCGAAACCGCGCGAAACTTTCCCCCTCGGAAGCTGCTGAGGGCACGGGGAAAGGCAGCATATTGACACCGGCATTCAGCGGCCAATTCATGAAAATCTGTTCCGTTCCGTCAGCCCATGCATCACCCCAGTCTCCGTCACGGTTGAAGTCCATCCAGGCATTCAGGATCCCGTCTTGAGAGGCGGTAACCTGGACACTGGAAGGTAACATGGGTTTGATATCGTAGAAAACGACACCGTCATCATCATTGTTGCCGTCTGTATCATCTCCATTGGCCAGGGCATTCTGCTGCCCGTTGCTCTCCGCATCCACACTGATCCCCAGATGGAAACCCTGAACAATGATGTGATTGGCTCCCATGTTGGAAGAAAGTGTATTAAAAGGCGGATCCGGTGCATCTCCCCAGTCGCGGTCAATGACTTCGTAAACGGTTATATAAGCTTGTTTGATCTCCGTGTCATAAACCACGGCTACAGCGCCACCCGTAATCATCAACCTGACAGTGTAGGTTCCTGCCTGAGTATATTGAACTGTATGTGGCCCGGCACCACCAGCAACTGCGGGACTGCAAACCCCTGACTCTCCGACAGCAAAATTCCATCCCCATGAAGTGATATTACCCACCGATTTATCGGTAAATACAACAGATCCGCCGACTGGAATACTCGTGGGACTACCTTCAAAATCGGCATTAAATTGTGACCATGCAGGTCCTGTCGTTACACCCAAAAGTACAAAGACTACCAGAATGGTCACCCAACTTCTTTGCATTTTTGTATGATCAGGACTCCTTGCCTTTTTCATGGTTCGGTCCTCCTGTTTTAATGTTTGAAATGATTGAAAAATACAGTATGAAATTTAAAAATCTAAAACGAAATTGTTGAAATATCAGTGTTCCCGGATGGCCCTAACGATACGATTGGGTACTTCCGTTGGTCTTGCCTGGTGTTTGGATCAACTTCACTATCCATCGGAGTAATTAGAAATTTGTCTAAATGGAATGTAAAAAAAAGGTATTAAATCATCTTTTAAATGTCAAGTATTAATTCGGTTAACTGATATTTAAAATTTGGTGTATTTTATCCTTATCGATCCACCTTTACATTAATAATAAACTGGTCTGTGATAGTGGATCGATAAGGATACACCAAATTTTACTTCATCAGAATCATCTTCTTGACATCTCTAAACAAATGGGTCTTACCCGCTCGTGCCTTCACCTCGATATGATAGAAATAGATGCCCGAAGCCACCCTAACGCCCGATGAATTCCGGCCATCCCACACCACCGAATGATATCCCTGTGCCATTTCACCGTTGACCAGTGTACGGACTTCACGCCCATAGATATCATAGATGGTGACAACCACTTCACTCATGTGAGGCAACTGATATTCGATCCTGGTCTCGGGATTGAAAGGATTGGGATAATTTTGGAAGATCTTAAATTCTGTGGGAATCCCCTGATTACGCGAATCACCAAACACAGCGGATTCGATGGTGAGCAGATAATCCTCCACTTCACCGCCGATGGCCAGTCCCTTGAACGAAACGCCGCCGACCGGATCGAAACGGAACCTGGCGAATGTGGTCGCAATCACTGCCTGTTCAGGCACATCCACGGTCAGCACGTTGACACCCGGTTCCAGCACCACATCAACAAATATCTGCTCGCCCGCATCCCCCCAGGTCCCATTAAAGTTAAAATCGACCCAACCATTCAAAAAGCCCGGCGCCGACGCGGCCACACTCACCTCGACCGTTTTGCCGGGACTCAGGGCCGAAGCAAATAAAACACCGTCTTCGTCATTGCTGCCGTTGTTATCATCATACATGGCATCCGGATCAGAAAAACCATCGGTCTCACCATCCAGTAGACTACCCAGATAAATACCGGGCATGATCAGATGATGGGCACCGTTGGTGGACATTTTCGTGGGATAGGTGGGATCCGGTGCATCTCCAAAATCAAACTCTCGCGTAGTTTCGATGCTTCTCAGTTCAAAAGCCATGTCCCACGACTCGGCAAGTTAAGGAATCCATGGGTGCGCCCAGGGGGATAATAATTCGGATCGCATCGTTCCTGAAATACTTATCCCGTGTCTTCCAGCCGCAGATATGCTGGCCGGGTATTTCACCGCTGTACTTGGCAGTAATACTGAGCCAGTAATAAGCCGAATCACTTACCTGATAAAACCAGTCGTTGGGAAGTAAACTGAAATCATATCGATAACAGGAATCCGGTTTCACCATATGGCCCGTGGCAAAATCACTCCCCACCACCCGCTCGCCGACCTGGCTTCTTGCCACGGTCTGTTCCCATACCACAACGCCCGGAAAAGCCGTTCCGATGGCTATATAAAAGCTATCCGGTGCAGAGGATGGCGGAGCTACGCTGTCCCATTCCGTATAGGAACCCCACCAGGTGATCTCTGTCACCGGCTGGGGATCAGAGCAGAACCAGTCATCGGCCACAATTCGTACAGGATAGATCGAGGGCTCGTCCCAACCCCA
>CAZYTI010000868.1:0-2788 GCA_964650065.1 uncultured bacterium | reverse complement strand
ATAAATAATATTAATAATTTCTCTGTGTGCTCTGTGGTTAATTTTTGACAATAGGAACAGAATAAAAAAGAGGCCGATATGAATATTTATGTGGGCAACTTATCCGACGAAATCAACAAAAGCGATTTAGAGAGCACCTTCAAAGAATACGGCAAGGTGACCTCGGTTAAGTTGAAAAAGGATGCAATAACGGGAAAATCCAAAGGGTATGCCTTCGTGACCATGCTCTCTCAAAAAGAAACCGAAGCCGCCATCAAGGGATTGGATGGAGCAGAGCTTAAGGGTCAAATTCTAAAAGTCCGTGAAGCACGGTCCGAGTCGCAACAATGGAAAAATATGAGAAGAAAAGGCCAGGGACGACCATTCTGAAAACGAATTCAAATTTGGACTTTTGAATTTCGACCATTGGGACTCGTTTGGATTTTGTGATTTCAATATTAAAAACACAGCAAAGTCAGTGTAACTCAATATGGAAAATGAAAAAAAGGCCCTACTGATCGAAGGTCCTGTTGGGAGGACATTAATCCGCCTGACCATACCCATGGTATTCGGAATTATCAGTATGGTCGGTTTTAATCTGGCAGACACGTTTTTTGTGGGCCGTCTGGGGACGATACAACTTGCAGCACTCAGTTTTACATTCCCAGTCATTCTGATCATTCACAGCCTGGCCCTCGGTCTGAGTATCGGAGCTTCGGCCGTGATCTCTCGGGCCATCGGAGAGGGCAACCAAGATCAGGTGAAACGGTTGACCACAGACAGCCTCATATTGTCTTTATTACTCGTAGCCTTCTTCGCAGTTCTGGGAATGTTGACCATAGATCCTTTATTCCGATTGTTGGGAGCCACTCCCGAAATTCTACCCCATATTAAGCAATACATGACCATTTGGTATCTGGGAGTCAGCTTCGTGATTGTACCCATGGTGGGCAACGGTGCCATCCGTGCGACCGGTGACACCAAGACGCCCAGCATTATCATGATGACCGCTGCAGGTGTAAACCTATTGATGGATCCCATACTGATTTTTGGAATCGGACCATTTCCAAGACTGGAAATCACCGGGGCCGCTTTGGCCACCGTATTCGGCCGTGCAATCACACTCATCGTCTCTCTGCTGGTGCTGATTCACCGCGAAAAAATGATCACCTTTCAACCCATCTCAATAAAATCCTTGATTCACTCCTGGAAACAAATTCTCTACATTGGGTTGCCCACAGCAGGTACACGCATCGTCATCCCCATAGGCATGGGTGTCATCACCCGTATCATCGCTTCCTACGGCCCCGAATCCGTAGCCGGATTTGGTGTGTGCACTCGCATCGAGTATTTCGCAATCGCCGTCGTCATGGCCCTGTCCTCGGTCATCGGACCATTTACAGGCCAGAATTGGGGTGCCGGTAAGATCGATCGTGTAGCGTTGGGTGTTAGATACAGCAAGCGATTCACCTTGGGATGGGGACTTTTTATTTTTATCCTGCTGGCCCTCCTGGCAAAACCCATCGTAGCGCTCTTTAACAGCAATCCCAAGATCATTTCAACGGCTGCCATGTATCTCAGGATCGTGCCATTGGGATACGGATTGCAGGGCATCCTGTTATTATCGGCCTCAGTACTCAATGTCCTCAAGAGACCGCTTGAGGCCGCATCAATCTCAATATTCCAAATGTTCTTCCTTTATATTCCCCTGGCATATCTCGGGTCCGCCCTGATGGGACTCGTTGGTATTTTTTCTGCCGTCGTCATATCTTATCTCATTGCTGGATTGATTGCACAATGGGTATTGGTTAAAATCATTATGGCAGAAAAAAAGGCCATAGCCGAATGGGTCATCAATAAATGATTGAAATGGGTAGTGTCAAAAGTTTTATAAAACAAATGTCCCAATTGAGAGAGGATGCCTTTCATGTCAGATGATGTCTATCGTCGATTAGCAAAACGACTCGATGCCATACCCAATGGATTTCCTCATACTGAAAGTGGTGTTGAACTTCGACTGCTCGAAAAAATGTTTACCCCCGAAGAAGCCGCCATCGGAACTGTCATGAGGTTGACCCACGAACCCGCTGCTGTTATTGCGGCTCGGATAAATAGAGAACCCAGGCCGGTTTCCCAAATCCTGAAGACCATGTCCAGGAAAGGTCTCATACGAATCAAGAGAGGAGAGGGGCAATTCGTGTTTGGTCTCATGCCGTTCGTGGTCGGAATCTACGAAGAACAGCTCCTTCGGATGGACCGAGATTATGCCGAAATGTTTGAAACATATTTACGGGAATCAAAAGGTACCGCTATTAGTGAGCGTCCTGGCGTGCATCGCGTGATTCCTGTAGAGAAAGCGATTCCCTTTAATTTAGAAATTTTTCCTTTTGAGAGAGCCACGGAAATCATTGAAAATGCCAAATCATGGGCAGTAAGAAAGTGTATTTGCCGTACCCAGCAAAAACTCATCGGCAGGGGATGTGACCAACCCGTCGAGAACTGTATCATTTTTGCCCCAATTGAAGGCGCTTTCAAACGCGTTGGGATCAACCGACCTATTTCCAAGGCAAGTGCTCTGGATCTGTTGAAAGAAGCCCAGGAGAACGGACTGATCCACTCCACAGGGAATTATCGAGAAGGAATGTATTATATTTGTAATTGCTGTACCTGCTGCTGCGGTATCATCCGGGGTCTGACCGAGTTCGCCATGCCTGCGGCAGCTGTACATTCCGACTTCAAGGCCGTGCCCAAAGAAGAAGATTGCATCGGATGCTCGGCTTGTAAAGAGCGTTGCCCGTTCGAAGCCATT
>CAZYTI010000867.1:0-2790 GCA_964650065.1 uncultured bacterium | reverse complement strand
TATACACTTCCAAGCGCAATTGACTTAAAGCTTCCAAATCCCCTTTCTTTGCCACTTCATTTTTTGCGGTCTCGATAATGTCTGCTTTAACGACATCGGGCTGCATGATCATCAAAGTCCATTTCCATTTCTCCTTATTCCCCTTGACAAAATCATCCATATCATCGGCCCACCATAAACCTTCCAGGGGCATGACCACGTAGTCGCAGGATTGTCCCTTCTTCATGAGAAATTTGGTTTTATACGAGACACCGAATAACGCCTGGATGGCCTCCTGGAATGCTGCACTCTCTGTTGTGCCTTCTCCATCGATCATCAGAAATTGAAAGGTCGGAACCTCCACAATCTCCGGTGCCTTTCCGGAGGGATTGTAATACGTTTTATGCTCCTTTTTGAAATCGACCTTATTCATCTTATCTCCTATTCTCTCCTCTTCCCCAACTTCGGGATCCACATGGGTACCTCCCGCATATACTGCTCATACGCTTCACCGAACCGTTCCAGTAGAAGCCGCTCTTCGTATCGTGAGATGAAGTGCAAAAAGACAATGGTCACGATCCACACCGAGGCGGCTGCCAGGGATACACTCAGGCAAATGAGGGCCAGATAGAGCAGGATCTCACTCAAATAAATGGGATGGCGTACCTTATTAAACACACCTTCTCTGATCACCTCCGGTTTCTCTCTCACCTGACCGAATACGATATGCATTCCCTTCCCTGCCATGTATCCTGAGAAGATGAACAAAATAACTGCCAACACGATTCTCACCACAACCGGTATCGAGTGGTTCAGAAATGTCGTATATTTTAAAACAAAGGTATCGGCTATCCATACGCCCAAAAATATGAAGATGAAGATGATCTGCCCGGCATCCCCGACCTTATGTTCACCTGTAAGTTGCTCCTCTATCTCTTTGGAATGCCCATGCATGCGTGCCATGAAAACTCCTTTCTTTAAAATCCCAAATCACAATATTGAATATTATTTAGGAAAAGTTTTAATGAATGTCAAGCAATAAATGTGGTTGTCATTTCGATCCCGACTTGTCGGGGCGTTTGGTTTGAAGATTTCTCAGTCTTCCCGAGTACAAATGAAACCGTTTCAAATCTCTTGCGGGACTTCTTCGAAATGACATTTGTATGATTCGGCAACAGCCTGTTGAGAGGGGTGCCCCATCTCCCCTTGAGGGGAGTGTCCCGATTCTCATTATTCTTTTTATTATACCAGAATCGGGACGAGGGGTGTATAACAACATAAAATCCGGGAAAAACCATGAGAATCTATTCGTATCTCAGCGCATCGATGGGATTTGCAGACGACGCTTTTACCACGCGGTAAGCTATGGTAAAAACGGCGATGAAAACGGACAATAAGCCGGATATAAGGAATATCCCCCATCCAATCTCAATTTTATAGGCAAATTTTTGGAGCCAGCGGTTGAGGGCTAAATAAGCGATGGGCCAGGCAAACAGATTTGCCAGAACAACCCACTTTATAAATTCTTTTGTGAGCAGGATGCTGATGTTTGTAACAGAAGCCCCCACCGTTTTCCGAATTCCAATCTCCTTGGTCCGTTGTTCCGCCATAAATGACATCACTCCGAATAGTCCGAGACAAGCGATGCAAACGGCAAGAAACGTAAAAATCCGAATGCTCTTCCCAAGATTAGCTTCCGTTTTATACAAACTGTCGAAATAATCATCCAGGAAGAAGTACTCGAACGGATGGTCGGGTTCAAACTCACGCCATTTTTCCTCGATGAGCTTCATCGTATGCGTGATATTCTCTGTCTTTAATCGCAGTGTCAGGCTGTGAAAGTCATCAAATTTTTGAAAGAGCATCGGTTCAATCGAATGATGAAGGGTCCTGCTGTGGAAATCTTTAACCGTACCTATTACATGATAATTCTGGTCTCCGTAGCTATTCAGTCTTAGAATTCTTTTTCCGACAGGATTTTCCCATCCAAATTGTCGGGCAGCAGTTTCATTAATCATAACGGCAGTTTCGGCATCACTCGTAAATTCTTTTGAAAATTCCCTTCCTTCGACAAGATCGATCCCATATGTATTGAGAAAGTCGTCGTCGATCTGGTACGTTTCCATATTAAAAATTTGATTTTTCGGAAACCCTTCAGGATTGAATTGCCCACGGAAATAATTCGTGTTGGGCACATGGTTGGACAAGGATCCATTGATAACACCATCCAATGTCACGAGTTCCGCCTTGAGCGAATTGATCCAACTGATTCTGTTTTCATTATCTGAATGATCGTTATGAAATTTGATATACAGAAGCTGATCCTTATCATATCCGAGATTTCTGTTTTTGATATAATTAAGCTGGCCTAAAACACCGACGGTGACAATGACAAGTGCCGTTAAGATTGTAAACTGGATTAGAATTAATATATTCCTGAAATAGGAATTTTTTCGACCTGTACTCAAGAACCCTTTCAGTGTTTGAACCGGCTTGAATCCTGAAAGCAAAAATGCAGGATATCCTCCTGCTATAAAACAAACAAAAACCATGATGAATATCAATTCAATCCAAAAAAGTGGTCGTATGAAAAAGTCTAATGTCAAAACATGCCCGGATAGTCCTCTGAAGAGAGGAAGTGTGGCTGTTACCAACATCATGCCCAGTAGTAAAGCAAAAAATGCATATAAGAAAGATTCTCCAATAAATTGCCTGATAATTTGTCCCTTAAATGCTCCCAAGATTTGTCGCACACCAATCTCTTTTCCCCGGATTGCCGAACGTGCCGTGGATAGATTGATATAATTGATG
>CAZYTI010000866.1:0-2794 GCA_964650065.1 uncultured bacterium | reverse complement strand
ACGCATGTTCAGGCGGCAGATAATGATACCCCAGATTAATCAATAGCTGAAGCGCTGGAATCTGAGACAAATACTTTTCATTAAACCGAAATCCGCCTGCATGATAAACAGGTCCTTCCTCACTCATGATTCCTTCCTCCTCTTGGCGGATTTTTCAATCTGCTTCACTTCATTTATCGCTTTTAAGAAATGCTTTTCAACAGGTGTGGGATCATTCAAATGCTTTGCCCTGTATTTTTCAAATTCCGTTCGTGCTTTTTCCAGTGCAGCCTCCTGACTCACTTTACCCGCATTTGTCAATATCTCACGACCACTGATTTTTAAAAAATCATCCAGCTTATCTACCCAGTCTTTCATGCTCATGGGCCGCTTTCCTAGAGCCTGCAGTTCTGCAAATTCCAGATAAGTCGTGACAATTCTATTTAAAATATCCAACTCTTTATCATTTAGATAATTCTTTGCAATTCCGGCCTCTGCTTTTGTCGGTTTTACTCCTGTCCAATTTGTCAAGCCCATATGAGGCAAGGACGAATCGGCTCTGCCAACGATCAATTCTGCAGCCGTTTGACCATGTGATGCCCAATGCATCTTGTTCTGAATCGTTGCGAAAAATTCTCGTGAAAAATCGGTATTGGGATCATAGTCGATGCTGCTGGCATAGATATCCAACACCTTACGCCAGAACACCTTTTCAGAAGATCGAATATCCCGAATCCGGGCCAATAACTCGTCAAAATAGTTACCCCCACCCGCCTGCTTCAGCCGTTCATCGTCCATTGTAAAGCCCTTGACGATGTATTCTTTCAAACGCTGTGTCGCCCAAATACGAAACTGCGTACCTCGATGACTGTTCACGCGGTAGCCGACTGATATAATGGCATCGAGATTGTAATATTCCAGCGCACGCTGTACTTGCCGATTACCTTCTTTTTGAACTGTTGCAAATTTTGCAACAGTTGCCTTTTTGGTCAGTTCGCTGGTATCATAAATGTTTTTCAGGTGTCGACTGATACCTGATTTGTCAACCTGAAAAAGTTCTGCCATCTGATTGATGGTAAGCCAAACCGTATCATCCTGTAAACGCACCTCGATTTTTGTTTGACCTTCGTCGGTTTGGTAAAGGAGAAATTGTGATTGGATTTGAAGGTTTTTATTTAGATAATCCATGATTCTTCTCCATATTGCTCCATGGGTTCTGAGACGGTTATCTTTTCACTGAAATGTAATCCACTCATGTTACCGCCTTGTTTAAACGCGAATGGATTCAATCACTCAATATTGTCTTTAAAATCCTATCTCTGGAGAGACAACATTTTTTGTACTTTACTCCACTACCACACGGACATGGCAAATTTCTATTATGTGCTTTTAATACTTCATTCACCGGAAATCGTAAAGCTTCAATAATCCCTGGATCTCCATGTGAATACGCTCTCCATGGTTCATGTCCTTTAATTCTTAAATGTGACTGCCAATAGAAGAAAGGGATTACTTTATAAAAGATAAAATGATAAGCAGAAATCCAATGGTATTCTGGGAAAATTCCTAAACAGCAGCTATCATCTTCGTCTTTATTAATATGTAGGTCTGTCAACTCTATATCACAAGTTTCAGCATACTCTCGAATTCGACCAGAAGTTTCATATACTTTGGGGAAACCGAAAACATCATCTTCTTTAAAATCAATTTTAACTTCATATGAATCAGATATTGAGTTCGAATCCGGTGAATCGTGAATTAATTCTTCAGTGTTAGAGTCATAAAAACAACAAAATTCCAAAGTACCCCATATTATTTGGTAAGCAACCTCACAATTGAGGGCAGAAAGTTTGTTATTAAGCAGTTCAAAATCACTTTGTCTTAACTCAATGCCCATGGCGCAATTATTTTTGTCTTTTCTGAATTTGACCTCTCACTAATACTCACATCGGAATTGGCATAATCCTTCTTTTTTCCCAACGGGAATCGGTTACCAAATAGTTTTCGCCAATATTCGGATGCCTCTTTTTCACAATCAGAATCAATCGCTTTCTGTGCATTTTCAACAAATTTCTTTAATTCATCCAGAATAGTGTCTTTATTGTAATCTTCCAATAGATCTTCAAAAATTGGCACCGTAGGTCTATAGCTAGAAAAGTTGCTTATTAAACTACTCTCAATTGCCTCGACCGTTTCTTTGATAGCTAAATCATCTCGTTCATTTTCTATAAGATTGTTACATGCCAAAATTGTTAGAATAAATCCAGAAGGGACCTTAAGATTTGAATTCTGACTCTCTCGATATTCTTTCCAAGCTTTTAAGTAACGAATAATCCTTCTTAATTGTCCAACCTGTGTAGTCGAAGATATTTTTGAATCGACCCACTCTTTAAAAGGTTTTGGATCACTCTCAATAAAACCTTTCGACTTATGTGCCAATTGAGGTGTATCACTATCATTCTCCAACCAGTAAGAAGGAAGATCAATATGATGGCCATCCGAATAAACGACCCTTACGCAAGTGTTTTTATCGATGGCCTTACTTGCATGGCCATCTACTGCTTTTTTAATTCTATCATGATAAGTGGTTGCTTCTTTCCGTTCAGATTCAGGACATACAAAATAGACGCCATCATCAATGTCATATTTTTCTTTAATAGAACCATCTCTGGTTTGTTCTTTTATTGGATTAACATTGGTATTTAGAGGAAAGGAACCTTGAGAATAAAGCTTAGGATCTTCCCATTCTTTTTCTCTAAAATGCTCTTTTAATATTTTCCTTAAAACATTTCTATTGTTTTTTAGCTTCTTTCTT
>CAZYTI010000865.1:0-2794 GCA_964650065.1 uncultured bacterium | reverse complement strand
CCATAAATACGTTAAAAACCACCAGTCTAAAACATTTTGCCCGGTTTAAAGAGCACAAGCAAATGACCATGGAATTTATTAAAGACTGTAAATTTAGAGTCTATTTCGCGTGGCAGGATAAAGAACGGTTCGACGAATTTAAGAAAAAGCTGCGGAACCATGAAACACATTACACGTTTTCAATGGGTCTCGCCTGGAATCTGGCGGATTTTCAATATGTCGATTCTGTTATTGGAACAGAGGAATCTAGTGAGGACTGGCTTGAATTCAATTCTGTCATTCGAAAGGATCTGATAAAAGAGATCGATTTTACAGATCGAAAAATATTTGCTAACCGGATACCGGTGCGCATGAAACCTGATAACAGCCGTGAAGTTGTTCAGTACAGTGAATATCTTTTTGAGAGCGAAGGAATGCCTGTACGAGCGAAAGTAACACAATACTATGAACTTCAAAACGGAGAAAATATTGTCCCGTTTTAAACTAAAATCACATCCGGATCGTCAGCTTGTAGACCACATTATCGGATCATGTAAAATAGCTATGGATGGTTTCGATTTATTAAAACTGACGTTTTCTTCATTCCCACGGGAAGCCTTAAGAGAAACACTGCGAACGGCTGTTCTCTTTCACGACTTCGGAAAGGCGACACACTGGTTCCAGGAGTACATCGCTGACCCTCAGAATGACAAAGCCAGCACAAGGACAAAGAGATTGAGAAGACACAGTTTGATTTCTTCTGTACTGTCATTTGGCATTCTGGCTAAAAATTTTCCAGATGAACCTGTTTATCCGGCTCTCGGCTTTTGTATCGTTAAACACCACCATGGAGATTTACGGAACTGGCGCGAGGTGTTTGTTCTATCCGAAGATGATATTGAATTGTGTAAAGAACATATAAAGGGGATTGATTATAATGAATACCGTGAAATTGTCAGTGGCTCGGGTTATTCAGAGTGGGTTGATCCCGCCTTTCTACAGCAAATCTTGGGTGAAATTGAAAATGGCAAATACCAGCGGCTTAGGGAGTTTAGAAGGTTGAACAGGGATTTCCAGCCTGAACACTATTTCGTGTTGAATCTGCTCTATTCGATCCTGCTTTCGGCTGACAAACAGGACGCAATTTTTCAAAGAGATATTAATGTAAAGGCTTCTGCTTGCCTTAACTCAAGTCAGGTGGAGACCTTTAAAAATGAGTTTCCTATTAAGAAGAGTAATCCCATATTTAAAATTCGTAAGGTTATTTTTGACTCGGCAAAACTGTCTCTAAATGATCTAAACGCTGACGAGAGAATTGTATCGATAAACACGCCAACAGGATCCGGGAAAACCATAACTTCTTTATTTAGCGCTTTGAAACTAGCCGAAAAATTTGGACGTGATCATGTGATATATTGCCTGCCATTTACTTCTATCATTGATCAGAATTTCAAGGTATTTAATGATATTCATGAAGAATCGGGTTTGCCGGAAGATTCACGATTGCTGCTTAAACATCATTACCTTGCCGATATTTGCTATACTGTTGAGAATGACGAGCACGCAGCTATAGAATATAAACTAAATGAAGCTATGTATCTTATTGAAGGATGGGAGAGTAATATTATTGTTACCACTTTCGTGCAGTTCCTTTATTCGTTGATTTCAATAAAAAACAGCAGGTTAAGAAAATTCCATCGTTTAAGCAATGCTGTAATAATTTTAGATGAGGTTCAGACGATCCCGCACAGTTACTGGAAATTAATCCATGACATGTTAATGTGGCTTGTGCTCAAATTAAATTCACATGTAATATTAGTAACAGCAACCATGCCTCTGATATTTTCTGAAGAACATAATGAAATCAGTGAGTTGATCAAAGGAAAAGAGAAAATTTTTTCTTCACTCTCACGCATAGATTTAAATGTAAGCCGGCTCAATATTAAAAATGGAAATCCACAAAAGGTGAGTTGGGAGTGTTTCAGTAATGATATGATTACACTTGTTGAAAGAAATAAAAAAAATGATATTCTGATAATTCTGAACACGATTCGGTCCACAAAAGATATATTTAATCTGCTCAAAAAGAAAACTTCTTCTCACCAATTTTTGTTTTTATCTTCTCATGTCATCCCTGCATCAAGGCTGGAGTTGATTGGAAGAATTAAAGAGAAAAGACAAGACGCGAAACCGTTGTTATTGGTATCAACCCAGTTGGTTGAAGCCGGTGTGGACATCGATTTTGACATCGTTATTCGTGACCTGGCTCCTTTGGACAGCATATTTCAGGCTTGCGGCCGCTGTAATAGAAACAGCCGCAAGGGTGTAAAGGGAGAGATAATTATCTATTCAATTCTGGATTCAAAGGGTTTTGAGCCGGCAAGGATATACGACAAGTTTCTTTTAAACAAGACGATGAAAGTCCTCGATGGGAGCAAAATTATCCATGAATCGGAATTTATGAATTTAGCGCAAAAATATTTTAAGGAGGTTTCTAATTTCGGTTCAGAACGGGCGTCCGTTCTGATCATGAAAAAGATTGGCAATCTTACACTCGATAAGGAATTTTTAAAAAAGGAGTTTACTTTAATCGATGACAATTTCAACGCATCTATTTTTGTGGAAAAAGATGATAATGCTAAAAAAGTTTGGCAAAAATATCAGGATGTATTGGAGTGGGAAAGTTCCTTTGAGAAAAATGTTGAACTGAAGAAAATAAGAAGAGGTTTGGCGAATTATATCATCAATGTGCCAAAATGCTGCCTGCCCAATGGTCACGATGGGGCATTGTACCGATTAAAACGCCAATGGCTTA
>CAZYTI010000864.1:0-2796 GCA_964650065.1 uncultured bacterium | reverse complement strand
CCCCAAAAAACTAATGATATTGGTTTTTCCCGAAATATTGATGGCCGCAGCAAACCGATCGGTCTGTGTAATGAGCAACGACGTGGCGTATCCGCCATAACTCGTCCCGTGTACTCCCAGTTTTTTCGCATCGGCCAGGCCCCGCTCGATGAGTTTGTTGATTCCGGCGGTAATGCCCTTCACCCAGGCTTCCCCGGGATAGCCGGTGTTTAACTTTACCGAGGGCCGGAATCCGAAGAATCCGGCATTGGCTAAGATATTCATATTGGTATGAAAGCCGTTGTTGAAAAATGTTTCATAGATCTCGCACACCAGGGGATATTTCTTCCCTGGTTCATAATCGACGGGATAGTAGAGAATCCCGTTGAGTTCATTGCCATCCACATCCAAGTATCTCACGAGCTCACTCCTGGTGAGTTTTTTATCCTTGATCCAGGGATTCAGATCCGTTAACTGTTTTTTCCAGGTAAAATCAACATCGGTGATATACAATGCATCGGGCATATCTCCATCGGAGTAGGTATATACAAAAGTCTCCCCGTTTTTGGACATCCGCCAGCTCCTGTAGAGCCCTTCATCCTTGACCAGGTCATGCAATTGACGCGTCTCCAAATCGTAGCGCACCATACCCCGCTCCCACTTGTCCTTGGCCGAATAGGTCATATACAGATACCTGCCGTCAGGACTCCAATCGGTTATCCTGATGTTGGGTGCTTTTTCTTCATCCTCGGGGAATTCGTAAATTAAATCGACCGCACCCTTTTGATGATCGATCAGCCAGTATCCCTGTTTCGAACGCGCTAATAACTTGGAACCATCCCGACTCCAGCGTTCCATATTGAACTTCACCTTGGTCGTATCCTCACCTTCCACGATTTGTGCCTTATCCTTGGTCAGTTTCAGCGGTTTGTCTTCCAGTATGGATTGCCTGAAAATATGTCCCGAATCTGCCCATGCGAAATGGGTATTTTCTTCGTTCCAGGAAAAATTCAACCGCTTCTCCGTTCGTTCTATCAGGACTTTGGGTTCCCCTTGGGCACGAAGATCCAGCCTGCTGAGTTCATACTCCGTGCCACCCTTGCGCGTATAATCGGTTTTCATCGGAAAAAATTGAGTGACTAGAACTGAAGCACCATCTTTTGTCAGACGTAAGTCGCGGTAACGACTTTCTTTTAAAAGGTCAGTGACCTTTCGGCTATCGAGGTCCACCTGAGCCACAAGTTGCAAAGAAGACATATTCCGTATCTCCTCCCATTTGAGGAGAGGATTCTTGGAATTGTAAATGACAATGGGCCCCTCCGTGGCCTCGATGAACATATTACGAGATTTATCAGCCCATCCGTCCTCTCGTAAAGCCAACACCAGGCCCTTTCCATCGGACGTCCACTGAAGAAAAGAACTGGAAGAAATCGCTTTGTCGGTTTTGGGTTTGACTTCACGGAGCCGCTTCCTCTCCGCATCGTAAATATGGAGATCATAGTGATCTCCTTTTCGAAGGAAGAAAGCGAGCACATGCCCATCAGGAGACCAGGTAAACGTACGGACCTGAACTTCTGTGTTGAATAACGTGTGGACCTCTTCCGTCTCCGAATCAATAACGACCAATTCACCAAAGTAGGGACTGATATACGTCGGATCGCCGAAACGTTCGTGATCCACGTTCAACCGCCCTTTTCGGGTCGACACAAAACAGGCAATATACCGTCCGTCGTCCGAGACATCCTGGATCCTCAACGACCTGACCCGTAACGCATCATGCGACGTGAAGGACGTTTGAGCGAATAGAATAGCGACCCACCAAAACAAAACAACCGTCACAACAAACAATCTGACAACAGAATTCATCCTGATATTCAATTCATTACGCTTCATGCTTTTCATAGCAACTCTCTCCTCGATACACGAATATTTTTTTCTGTGTCTTTCCGTGAATTTCCGTGGTAATCTTCTCTTCCCAGCCTAAATGAAAAAATGTCAATTATACATCCCAATGGGCGCTCCAGGAGGAGGAGAAAGGGGTTCAATCACCTTTATCTCATCCGGATCTTCCTGAAAACGCTCAATCTGTGATTTCGCATAGAGAAAATGGGCTTTTTGACCGACATCCTTTATCGATTTGGTTTGTTTTTCCAGCCAAATTTTCAACTCCTCTAATTTCAACCAGGCAATGGCCCGAACCTGAGGAGACGTCCTTTCAAACACAACCAGTTCCATAAGCTTGACCATGACGACATGATCGACGACCCGTTGAATCTCCCCGTGGAGACCCGATTTCACCGGTGATTTCCATGTATAGGCGACAAGTTCATCTATCACATCTGAAAGACCGGGCAATGCCCGATCCCGCGCATGGTACTCGATGAGTCGGGCGCCCCTTTCCGGGTAAAGAAGACAACCGATCGTCATGTTGGCCACGGTCTCTGCCGCACCCAGGGGATCGAATACGATTCCGGTATTCCCGGGAAAAAGCTCCCTGTGCTGTCCATACCCGGGAGCCCGGGGAGGGATCAGTTCGAGTAATTTCTCAGGAATTTCCAGATTCTCAGGTGCAATCGTTTTCAATAATGCCTTGAGCGCCCTGCGCTGTTCCCCGGCCGGCACCATCTCAGGATGCTTCTGGGCGCCACCGCGGACGGTATGGTTGTAGTAGAGTCCGCCAATCACACTGGCCGCAGCTTCAATCTGATATCTGTGGAACAGATACACTGGGACCAGAACTTCCTCAAGGGTGGTCAGCGGAGCTCCCATCCGAACCTTACTCTCTGAAAAATTATTTAGAGCGATCCGGCGAACTTT
>CAZYTI010000863.1:1238-2802 GCA_964650065.1 uncultured bacterium | reverse complement strand
CGTCTTCCGAAAATTCAAACGCCGTAAATGGCAATTGGAGTGGAGTGTAAATGGTATCCGCCATCGCAGAGAGGGCCTGGGCCAATTTTTCATGATCGAAGGCACGTTCACGTTTCCGCTTTGCCGGATCGACCAAAATAAATTCGGATCCTTCGGGAATCGTGTTCCTGTAAACAAAACGGTCACCAGAAAGCCATTCCGCACGTACCTCTGTTCGAAACACGAGCGAATTCGTCGACGAACTTAAAAAGTGCTCGGCCCGTGCATAATCATCGGCAGTCAGGGCAGATCGGTCTTGTGATTGAGCAACAGCAAGGGCCGCCACTATAAAAATTAAAAATGGCACAAATTTGAATTTCATGTCAATCCTCCAGATATGGTTCAGGTGGTCTCCACCTCCAAGGTGGAGACCACCTGATTGCAGCTATACAATATAACAAGTTGGAACAATGGACTATTATAGGTAAGGATAATATTAAGACATTTTGAACAAAATATCAAGATAAAGATTTTATTTCTGTATAACCCTCTGAAAATCGGCAATTCCCGGTAAGCGCAGTTGATCGACAATACCATTATACTTCGTCACAAAGACCACCGGATATCGACCCATGTATGGAAGGGGTGTTTGAATCCTGAATGTATCTTTTTGCAGATGTTCAAGCGCAGACAATATCTGACCAAAATGTAGAATGAGCACTCCCTCTTCATAAACCACCCGGGCCGGGCCATAGAGATCGTTTTCATAGAGTCCTGAATATTTTACCAATGGCAATGAAGGTGGAATTCCTGTGGTGCGCATGGCGGTAGCGGCGAAGAATCTCATTTCGATCAAAGTCCGTTAGTATCCAGAGAAGGTCCAGGGTCTCAAAACCGAGGCGATGCGTCAAACTGTCACGAATGGTGAGTTCACGGGTGACGGCCAGTCATTCATGGCTTTCTGAATGGTGCTATCGACTTTCTGGAGGACCTCTTGTCGGGTCTGAGTCAATAGAGAAAGAGATTGAGACAATCCGATCAAAATCGTGAGGACAGAAATATTTTTTCTGATCATAATTCATTCTCCTTACACATGAATTATATTTTTCCGTGCTATTCCGTGTATCTCTGTGGTAAATCTTTTGGGTACGGAAATAATCTAATCATGAAGCGTATTTTTCAAAACAACCTGAATCAGCTTATCCTGATAGACCTCGGGTTCATCCAGATTGGGCATGTGACCTGAATTCTCGAACCAGACGATTTCTTTGTGGGGTGCCTTTAACGTGGCGAAGTACCTCTCCAAGATCTCGAAAGGCGTTTGATAGTCATATCTGCCGGTGAAAAAATACACGGGGACCTTCAGTTCCTGGACATCTTTAAAAAAATCGATATGCATCAGATCATCCCACATGGCATTTAGAGTAACCATGAATGCGCTCATGAGATTATTGGCATCGGTCTCCGTGTAATGAGGTGAAGTATACCAGTACCTTCCCATATCCATATAGGTCAATTTTCGAAAGGTTCCTCCATATCTGGCTAACAATTGTCTTTGAGTACTCACACTTTGATATCCTCCTTC
>CAZYTI010000863.1:0-1228 GCA_964650065.1 uncultured bacterium | reverse complement strand
AGCCAATCGCTCTGAGTTGTTTAAGCGCTTCCTCATCCCCGGCTTCTTCGGCCTTTTGGAGTGTGTAACGGTAAGAAATCATCTCACCTTCTTTCATGCTGGCCACCTGCCCCATACCGATATAGGCATGCAAATCCCCTGGATGTCTGTGGGCTGTGTACAGGCCAAGAACGCTTCCCCAGGAGTGACCGATGAGAAATATCTTCTCTCTTGAAAAACGTGTCTTAAGCATCTGAATAAGCTCATGGGTATCTGATAAAAATTGCTCTATATTCATGGTCTCAATGGGAAAATTGGCAGTGTATGATTTCCCAGCACCCCGCTGATCCCAGTTGACCACAACGAAATGATTTTCAAGAAGGGGTGAATCGATATGAGTATAGGGCATCTCGGGATGTCCCGGCCCCCCATGCAGGAAGAGCAGGACGGGATTGGCGACATTCTCTCCTCTGATGAGAATCCACTGCTTCACTCCGCCCAGTATGATTTCTTCTAAAATATTGATGCCGTTACTGCGCGTGTTTTCTTCCTGAGCCGGTAGAGACAATGAATTGGACAGGCCCAGCAATATTGTGAAAACGAATATTTTTCTACTATTCATTGCTTTCTCCTTTCATCATCGAATGCTTCATTTTTCTTGATTTAGACGATCCCTTCAATGGACAATCTACCGGACCCGAATATAAAAAGAAAGCCAACAGGTATGGCATGCATACTTTTGGTATGAATTGCATAAGTGCGCAGGGAGAAGTATTAAAAATGAGTGAGGATTTTTTTGATGAACTGAGTTGCTTTCCAGGAAATTAAGTGATTGACAATATTTCTTTAAACTCTGTGTAATTCCGTGTCGTTCTGTGGTAAGTCATTTAGGTTGGGTCACGAATTCACGAAAAGCTTTGGAATAAGTGCGGGCGACGGGTATGGTATTTTCAAAACCTTTTATTGTCAATTTGTACCCTTGTGAATTCCCCTTAATCTGATCGATATGCTTCATGTTAACAAGATATGTTCGATGGCAGCGAAAGATGGATGAATAAAATTTCAAATTGTCTTCAATTCTTTTGAGCGAACTTCTCAACAGATCTTTTTGAATACCTTGAGAGGATTCCCAGTAAACTTCTACATAGTTATTCACCGATTTCACGAGCAGTAGATTCTTCAAATTGATCTGTATCGGATCTCTGCCACTCTCCGAGGAAAGCGAAATGGGCTGCTTTAAGATGTCCTT
>CAZYTI010000862.1:0-2809 GCA_964650065.1 uncultured bacterium | reverse complement strand
GTTAAAATCGTCATCCAAGAAAAAATAATCGAAGATCTCGCCGGGAAAAAACTTTTCATAGGTGTCCCGAATCGTTGAAATCGTTCCACCCAGGTTTTGTACTTCAACTTTCAGCGTAAAACATCTGAAATGTTCTGACCACACGGACATCCCAATGGGTTCCACAACATTCTGCAGACCCTTAAAATGAAAATCCCTGACCACACCGATGATGGGTGTTTTATCTTCCATCATTTCTTTACCCAGGGCCTCTTCCGGTGACTCCCATTGATAAGCTTGAACTGCTTTCTCATTAATAACCCAACCCCTTCCCTCCAAATCACTCCCAAAGGAACGATCGAACGACCTTCCGGCGATGATTTCCATATCATAAATATCGATGAAATCATAATCCACATTTAAGAAATTCAATGGCTGGCTCATCTGATCCCGCATGCCCGTGGGCCACATCCTCCAGAAAAACATCCTTCTGCCCGGCACACTGGAAGATGCTGTTACACCCAAAACTGAGGGATGTCTCAAGAGTTCCGATTTAATTGTCGTGTAATTATTCGTGATCAATTCATGATCGGGCAGGTTGATGATCAGCTTTTGTTCCGTATCAAAACCCAGTGGGACATTCTTCATATAATTGATCTGTTGAAAAATAACCAGGGTACCCACAATGAGAATGATGGAAATGGCAATCTGCCCCGTCACAAGGATCTTTCGGGTGATTGCTCCTTTTTTCCCTGTGCTGAGCGTTCTTCTCAAAACGGATGCGGGACTGAATCCCGAAAGAAAAAAAGCGGGATAACTTCCTGAGACAACACCCGTAAGCATGACCAGCACGGCAAGATATATCAGAATCTTTGGACGGAGTAGCTCCATAAAATGGAATCTTGTACCCAAAACATCGTTGAACAAATTCATGGTGAGTCCAACAAGCACCAGTGATATCCCCAGGGTAACGACGGCCATGACCATGGACTCTCCGATAAACTGCAGAATGAGTTGACGGCGGGCCGCACCCGCAACTTTCCGCATACCCACTTCACAGGATCTGTTGGCAGATCGGGCCGTGGAGAGATTCATGAAATTGATACAGGCAATACACAAAATAAGGAGACCCGCTATGGAAAGAACGAGTATATATTGTGCACTCCCCGGCGGTTCGGCCTCTCCCCTCAATTGGGAATGCAAATGGATATCCCGGAGTCTCTGTAAAAAGTAATGATGCTCATACCCGGATTGAGCCAGTTCTTCTTTTAAATTTTCATAAGCCAATTCATTGATTTGGACGGTAAAAGCATTCAGATCCGTTCCCTGCAGGAGTTTAACATAAGTATGCGCAGCATGCGCGCCCGTGGTCCACTGAGCAAACCAGGGGGGCATGCCTGAATTTGGCAGGGTTAGAGTCACAAACGATCCCAGAAGACCGAACTTATAATGGGTATTTTCGGGTGAGTCGACAATGACACCGGTGACCTCAAAATTGCGACCATCCACTTCAAGAGATTTGCCCAAAGGATCATCTTCTCCGAAATACTTGGCGGCCATGCTTTCCGTAATAACCACGGTCAATGGCCGCTCTAAAGCATTTTTGGGATTACCTTTCATGAATCCTACCGAAAACATGTCAAATACGCCTCGATCCGCAAATGCAAGTTTTTCTTCAATGTAAACTCGATTACCGTTTCGGACTGTCTTGGGTTCGACGCGGATGAGTCTGCCCATGGATTCCACCTGGGGGAAAGACTCTTGAACGGCCGAACCCATTATCGCCGCAACAGCCGAATAATAACGATTTCCATTGGATGTGACCTGCTCATTGGCAATGCGATAGATACGGTCGGCATCCTTATGAAAGTTGTCATAGCTCAATTCAAACTCAACATAGAGCAGGATAAAAATGGCACAGGCCATCCCAATGGCCAGCCCGGTCATATTGATAAAGTGAAATCCTTTATGTCGTCTCATATTCCGCAAAGTAATTTTCAGATAGTTCTTAAACATGCTCCCTCCCCAAAAAAAATGACATTGCAGTGTGCGTGGAACAGCAATAAGGGCATGATACCAGATCCAGAGGAAGGCCTTTATTTGTCCTTCGTGCATCAGAACCTCTTCATATTCCTCTTCGATATCGCCGGCATATCCTTCCTGAATGCCGAAAAGGTATAGCTTTTTTAAAAGCCAAAAAGGAATTTGTGGCATTCTCACTCCGGTTTCATTCATCGAGCATAACCTTCCGCAAAGGAGTCCTTACTGATTCCATCCCACACACGATTCTGTCTTTCGAAGGCATTCTCCAGAGCCTCCATACCCTCCCTGGTCATTTGAAAGAAAACCTTCCGTTTTCCCCCGCGAACAGCTGAGGGTTCTCCAAAGGTTTTATTGATATACCCTTTGCGAAGGAGCTGGTCAAAAGTGGTATAAACGGTATTGTAAAAATAATTTTTACCACTAATTTCATTCACTTTCTTTTTAATATTGACACCATAGGCCTCTTCTTCCAACTTCCAGATCACCACCAACACCGTTTCTTCCAATTTCGTCAGATCTTTCATGGGACGACTCCCAATTAAATCAGTATTACGGATATTATATTCTATTATATCGGTATTACGAATAAAATGTTTCATATTATTTAAAAAATGTGGCTCTTCACGGATTTGAGTGGGTAGTTCTCAGATTGATAATCCTACCGCTGTCAGGGACAGCTCCTATCCATGGGTGTTTTTTATTCTGGAGTCGAATGTATCGGTCTGTTTAAGAGTTAAAAACAACCTCACGGTTAGAGGCGGTCCCTGACCGCCGCTCTGGGCTGATG
>CAZYTI010000861.1:0-2814 GCA_964650065.1 uncultured bacterium | reverse complement strand
CAGAATTGACGGCATGTTTCTTGAGTGTTTCAGGCATTGTATTGCGCATGCCGAACATATTACTCTGAAGATGTTTTGTATTTTTCTTAAACATAGGCACCCTGGATTTTATACAATCATGTGCCTCTAATTTATTAAATTATTTGAAATTAAGCAAGCAATTAATATGTCTATCAATAACTAATGTAAACACCTTTTTAGAGTGGACTCATTATTAATTTTACTTAAAATGTATGTAAAAACCACTAATATTTTGACGTAAAAAATACGATAAAATCGTTTTCAAAACGATCTAATACTTGAATGACCACACGACTTACTCCCCCTAGAAATTCTAAAGATTCTGGTTGCACTCCCAAAAGAAATGACGTCTTCCCATGTTGACGGATTAATTCCATCAATAATGTGATGGGTACCTTATGGGTCGAAAAAGACGGAATAAACCGCTGAGCATCTTTTTCAGAAAACACTTGAACATCACCCGGCTTGCCCCCGAAATCGGTGACATCGATGAAGAGTACGATATGAACATCATCCCGGTCGATAAGATTCATGACAATTCCTTCCACACTCCTTTCATGCTCAGAAAAGATTTGATTGGGGAAACGGCCTTTTAATCGGTCAGCCAATTCAATACCAAATCCGTCATCAGCCCGATCCGGATTCCCCAACCCGACAAGCACCACCCGGTTCGGTGCATCCACAGATTTTAGAAACGATATAATATCCTTGATTTTTTCCATTATGGTCCTATATTTGGTTATATGACATGAAAAATATAGAGGATTTTATCACAATTGTCAAGCAATTCAATTGATTTTACTTTGTATTAAGCTTTAAGAATGAATATTTTGCATGACATGATTCACTCTCCAAAAAGAGGATCCCATGCGATACGGTTATTTTGATGATAAAAGCAGAGAATATGTTATAAACCGTCCCGACATTCCCGTTTCCTGGACGAATTATCTCGGTGTAAGGAACATGTGTACTGTGATTTCGCACAATGCCGGAGGGTACACCTTCTACAAATCAGCCCAAAATCGACGGATCACACGATTCAGACCCAACGGTGTGCCACTGCACAGACCCGGCCATAAAATTTATTTGAGAGACGAGGATTCAGGCGAGTACTGGACAATATCCTGGCAGCCAGTGGGAGTGGATTTGGGGAAGGCCCAATACGAGGTTCGTCATGGCTTATCGTATTCCAGATTTATCTGTGATTACCTAAATATTCATGCGGAACAGGCCTTGTTTATTCCAGTGGATGACGACGTGGAACTCTGGGATGTTAAAATAAAAAATATGGGAGGACCTGATCGAACGATTAGTCTCTTCTCGTATCTGGAATTCTCCTTCCAGCAAGTCGACATCGATAATCAAGACTTCCAGATGAGTCTTTATGCCTGTGGATCGAGTTATAATGAGGGCATCATTGAATATGATTCCTTTTATGAATCAGACACTTATCATTATCTAACTTCAAATTTTGAACCAGACAGTTACGATTGCAAACGCGATATATTTATTGGCCACTATCGCACGGAAACCAATCCCATTGCGGTTGAACGCGGATCGTGCTCCAACAGTTCTGAACTGGGCGGAAACCATTGCGGCGCATTACACAAACGACTCAAATTAAAACCGAATCAAGAAATCCGGCTTTTATTCATGCTGGGTGTCGGTTCACATAAATCAGGTTTGAAGACAAAACAAAAATATGCAAATTTCCTAACCGTGGACCAGGCCTTCGAGACATTGAGAGATTATTGGGGGAAAAAGACGTCTGTTTTCCAATGCCAGACACCGAATCAGGGTCTGAATACGATGACCAACACATGGACGCTATATCAGGCCGAGACCTGCGTAAACTGGTCCAGATTCGCTTCTTTCATCGAAGTTGGAGGGCGGACCGGGTTGGGTTACAGGGACACTTCCCAGGATGTCATGGGTGTGGTCCATACCTATCCAGAAAAATGCAAGCAACGCATCCTCCAACTCCTGCATGGTTTGACAAAAGCAGGATATGGTCTCCACCTCTTTGACCCCGAAGCCTTTAAATCCAAAGGAAAAAAGCCTTCGGATATTAAACTTCCCACACTTGCAGCTACAGCAAAAGCCCAAGATTTAGTACATGGTCTGGAAGACGCCTGTGCCGACGATGCCCTCTGGCTCGTTCCATCGATCTGTGAATTTGTGAAAGAAACCGGGGACACCGACTTTTTCCTGGAGGTCGTACCTTATGCGGACGGAGGAAAGGGCACTGTCTATGAACATATGACAAAAATACTGGATTTCTCTGCAGAGCACGTGGGGCCCCATGGGATTTGCCATGGATTGAGGGCGGATTGGAATGATTGTCTGAACCTGGGAAGTGGAGAGAGTGGTATGGTTACTTTCATCCTCTACTGGGCCCTTAAAATTTTTATTGAAGCGGCCCAATACACGGGTAACGACCATGACGCGCAGAAATACGCTCATACAGCAGAGAAAATTAAAATGGCCAGCGAAGACACTTTGTGGGATGGCCAATGGTATATTCGAGGTTTTACGCAGGAAGGCACAAAGATTGGGACACATCGGCACAAAGAGGGCAAACTCTTTTTAAATCCCCAGAGCTGGGCCGTCTGTTCAGGGCTTGCAAACAGGGAACGTGGTCAGATGTCTATGGATGCCGTTGACACGCATCTCTATTCCAAATATGGACTGCATCTTCTGTGGCCTGCTTATTCCAGGCCCGACAGTAATATTGGATTCATAACGATACAGAGTTGCAACAGAACTGAGCGATAGCGAAGTTCCGCTTGCAAC
>CAZYTI010000860.1:0-2819 GCA_964650065.1 uncultured bacterium | reverse complement strand
GGTGTTGCACTATCTCCCACATCAATCCCGCTTACATTCTCTGATATCAGCGTGAAGTTAGTCGATCCGGCCGCATCCTGTTCATAATGATTGAGATTGCCGTCCCATTCACCGATAATCAGATCCAGATAACCATCATTATCAAGATCTGTGAAGCAGGGTGCAGAATAAACACCCCCCTCAATTCCGTTAAAGCTGTTTGATATCAGCGTAAAAACTGCCGAACCGACCGCATCCTGTTCAAAATGAAAGAGACTACCATATAATTCTCCCACAACCAAATCCAGAAAACCGTCGTTATCAAGATCCGTGAAAAATGGTTTACTATTGTTAATTCCCTGCCCCCAACCGCCCTCAATTATTTCGGTGTAGGTCTGGGCCCGACTGAATCCGGGTACGAAGGCTACAATTGTCAAAAAAGCGAGTAAAGATAACAGCTTCTTCATGACACGCCTCCTGCTTTTATTGTTTTATTTCATTTATAATAATTTTCTTAAATAGATCTATACATATCTCAGGTAATATTATTTCTTAAATGTAGAGCTTTCTTATAAATGTAATTTATTTGAGATTTGGAATATTATATATACTGTCCTCCATCGACTTTAATGACTTCACCCGTAATATGACGTGCCAGATCGCTGCATAAGAAAGTCACGACATTGGCGACATCATCAGGATGTCCTATTCGTTTGAGAACGATCTCCTCGAGAGCCTTGGACCGTATTGCTTCCGGGGCATTCTTCACCATATCTGTCTCGATCAATCCCGGTGCAACGGCATTCACATTGACACCGTATTTGCCCAATTCCCTGGCTACCGTTTTTGTCAATCCGATAATACCGGCTTTCGATGCGGCATAGTTCGCCTGCCCGAATTTTCCCCGGATGCCATTGATGGAGGTGACATTCACAATCTTGCCGGACTTTTGTTCTCGAAAAATGGGGGCAACCGCGTGTATGTAGTTAAAGCACCCTTTAAGATTTACATGAACGACTCGGTCCCAGTCTTCCTCGGTCATTTTCCAGACGACACCATCCCGATTGATTCCGGCATTGTTTATGAGAATATCAATCCCACCATATGCCGCTATGACCTTATCGACCGCCTCAATCGCATCATGATAACCGGAAACATCTCCCTGAATGTAGAGTCCATTTCCACCCAGGGATCGGATGCTCTCAACAACCTTTTGTGCCTCCTCATCCTTCAAGTCAAGGATGGCCACATTGACACAAAATTTCGCTAAATTTAAAGCAACGGCTCGTCCTATTCCGAGACTACCGCCCGTTACAAGTGCTGTTTTATCAGAAAGTTCCATTGTCCATTCTACTCTTTTGGTTTCGCAATCACCTGTTCAAACATGTTATCGTCCATGGGGTGTCCCTGGGCGATAAGTTGTCTGAATTTTACAAAATCAATGACATCACTGCCTGTTATCTTTCGCGTATTAAAGGCATTAAATCCTAAAAATGCCTCTGTAGACATGTTTACCGAGAGCCAATGACGGTGCAGATTCTTACTGATATCCCAGAAGTACTTCTTTTTCATTCGTATTCCGTCCATGGCTTTTATCACACAGCCCGGCATTAAATTGGTAAATTTCCAAACAATTTCATGCACCGCTTTATCAAGAAGTTCGAAATCAATCGTTGCGGTTTTCAGAAATTCCCGTGCCTTTTTACCGGCCTCACCAGTGACAAACTCCCCATAGGCGATTTCACCATCTTTCACATACGTATCCGTTATGACAGATGGATTTCGAATAAATTGACCATCCTCTTTAATCACCTGAACCACCTTTGAAACCAGACCCAACCGTTTCACCTTATAGGCACTCCACATTTCACAGGAGATGCAATTCCACATGGCATCCTCAATGGCGAGATACCAGGGCAGAAAATCGGTCGAACCCCCATCGGGTGAGGAGCCATGCCTGGGTCCTGCCTGACCAAAGATAGCGGTATCCGCTGTCACAGCCAGATCGCATGCCATGCCAATTTCCTGGCCTCCCGCGACCCGCATCCCATTCACTCTACAAATAACCGGTTTCTTGCAGGTGAGGATACTATCCACCATCAGGTTAAAAAGATCCATATAGGCAGCATACTCTGGCGGTTTTTTAGAATAATATTCGGCATATTCTTTGGTATTTCCCCCCGTGCAAAAGGACCGATCCCCCACAGCAGTGAATACGACTGCCACGACACTGCGATCCATGGAGGCCTTCCAGAATCCGGAAATCACTCCCTTGACCATCTCGGTTGTATAAGAATTATACTGCTTGGGATTATTAAGAATAACCCAGGCAGAATGGAGACCTTCTACCTTTTGACCTTTGCTGTCGTAAACAGGGCGCAATTCATACATCGTGCAAGGCGGCTCAGTACCAAAATACGTATCCCCGAATAATTCATGGTCTTTCAATTCCTCATCTCTTGGAAGCCAATCTAATGACATAGCAAACCTCCTATTCCGTATGACATTTTTGTTAAAAACTAACCACAGAGTTCACAGAGAAATGAATAATATTATTAAGATTACACGGCCTTAATTCTCTATCCTCTCTGTGTCCCTCAACTATCGTACCGTGTGATATGATATTTTTAACTTTTTAACTCCAATTTTAACTAGATTCCCAAATCTTTTACCCATCGCTCTTAATTAAATATGCATCTGAACTTTATAAATGTCTCCGATTTATATCAACACATTGGAAATAATTTCTTCGAAAATCTCTTTATTAGGATATTCATCTTTAACATGATGTCACAAGAAGCGATGTCTTTGATGTGTTCACCATTCGAGAACACAGAGTA
>CAZYTI010000859.1:0-2824 GCA_964650065.1 uncultured bacterium | reverse complement strand
ATCTGGACCGGATTCATGGCGTCCAATCCCGCTTCGATGAGATCGGGGAGGAGTTCCCGAACACCTCCACAGCAGTGAAGCATCACTTTGACATCGGCCAACTGCTTGGACCGTTCCCACAATAATTGGTGTCGCGGCTTGAAAAACTCCCGTTACATGGCCGGAGAAATTTGGGGTCCCGTCTGCATACCCAGATCGTCTCCGAACAGAATGATATCGATGGCATCTCCCACCAATTCGAGGTAGTGTTCCAAATTGGAAAGGTGGATTTCAACGATCCGATCCAGGAAAGCATGGGCCCGTTTTGGATTGGAAGCGAGGAGTATGAGAAATCCGTCATTTCGGTAAAGAAACTGTCCTATTTCCAGTAAGTTGCCCCCGAACAGTCCCACGATGGCCCGATCCGTGGATGCCCTGAGGCGTCGGGCACCTTCGGCCAATCGCTCATCCCCCCCAACGCCCTGAACCAACGGTCCGGGAGGCGATGCCACAGCACACCACATACTTTCCGCCATGGCCTGGGGAATGGCGTCGAGGTCATCTTCCTCATAAAAGGGATAGGTGGTCTGTTCAAAATACAACGCACCATCCACCATCTGAGCCATGATCCCACCGGTTGCAGAACGAAGCACCCATCGATGGGCCTGTCTTTCCGGTTTGACCCAGACGGGTATGAGACAGGGCGTCCCATCGGGCAGCACCCAATCGATCCAATCCCCATCGTTCAAGGCGAAACCACGGCCCAATTCAATGGTATCCACATGGAATAAATCGAGCACATCCTCATCTACAACAGCCAACTGTTGAACCGGGTCATACACCCGAATGGTCTTGGGTGCCAATCCCAAATAGGATCTCAGTTTGGGATAAAGTAGTGCCGAAATACCCGATGACCTGTGGCCTGAAAAATCGATGGGCACTCGGTCCGGTTCCCTATGGTTCAGAGACATGAGGACTCGTTCTCTGGAAGTCATATAATTCGCCTTACTTTGTTTCTGGCTTCTGGTCGCTGTTTCTTTATGTGAATTACTTTCGACAATCCTTTTTATCATCTATCAATAAAAACGTGCCGGAAACAAGGAGCCAGAAACCAGCAACAATTAAATTTTATCATTATCTATCCGCCCACTGATATGCAGCCAGAAAGGCTAACCGGGCAATATCCGCCATGATATCCGGATTGAGCCGGTAGATGGTATCCCCTGATTGGTGGTAAAATAAATGGGGCCCGTTGGATGAAAATGTTGCACACGTAATCCCCTTCTGATAGAATGGTGCATAATCTGATCCGCCGCCAGGCCCCCGAAGTTCACGAGTCGTCTTTAGAATATGGACAAATTCATCACTATCTTCAAAAATCTTTTTAAAATCAGGCGGATCAAAGGTATAACTGCACCTGGCGCCATCACCTTCACCGACCATGTCAAAGTTAAACATAGCATCGACTCCGGAAAACGGACCTGGAACGTTATCCACAAAATAATAGGACCCCTTGAGTCCTGACTCCTCACCACCAAAAAGTGCAAATACTACGGACCGTTTGGGCTTTGTTCTCAACTTGGCAAAAGCCTCCGCCATCTCCATCACAACGGCACTTCCGCTGCCATTGTCATTGGCGCCCGGGAACAACAGCCCCACATGCTCACCACAATGATCAAAGTGCCCACCGATAACAAAGCATTCATTTTTCAACTTTGGATCCGAACCTTCCAAATAACCCACCACATTGTATCCTGTACCATCAGGAAAATGTCGGGATCTGACACGATACATGACCTCTGAGCTCAGAGAGAAAGATAGAGGCCTTTTATATTTTAAAAGATCTCCTCTCAAGTCAGTTGCTTGAATATCCCTTTCCTTGAAAATTTGATCGGCGACTTTTTCACTGATAATGGCATTGGTAAAACCCTCGATCCAGTCCATGTTTGGATTGGCGATGGGATTGGAATAGATATAAAAAATTCCCAGGGCACCTTTCTCCTTGGCCGTCTTCATCCGATGACGATGTTCATCATGCTTTCGATACCCTGCCTCCCTTCTATCCGGCACACCTCGAAAACAGAGCACAAATTTTCCCTGAACATCGATACCTTGGTAATCATCGTAATCCATTTCCGGGGCACTCACCCCCCATCCGGCAAAAACCAGAGGCGCCGTACGATCCCCGCTATCCGTAGATAGAAGGGGAAGAAAGTCTTTCTCCAATTCAAGTTGGACCTCCCGGGATTCTTCACCTTCTTTCAGCATTAGAGTCATCTCGGCTTCATCGACCATGGTGTACTGGGTAGGGAACGGCTGGAGATAACCATGCCGCTTATCGATGGGCTTCAAGCCCCACTCTTTAAATTTCTGTGCGGCCCACTTGGAAACAGCCGTGTACCCTTCATTTCCGGTAAATCGACCCGTATAGGATCCGGATGCCATGGTCTTGCAGTAATTGTATGTATCCATAGGCTTTATGGAATCGAATCCCCTTTTTAGATTCCTGTCCAGAACCTGGGCATGGATAGAACCGAATAGAAGTGTAATGAGTAAAACCAATCGTGACAATTTTTTCATCCTCATGGGTTACCTCCTCGTTTTCTATATCCTATTTTCAAGAATTAACCACAGAGAACACAGAGTTTTTCTCTGTGATCTCTGTGGTTTCATGTCTCTTTCTTATTTTCAAAAAACTTTTGGTACTACCTTCCACATAATGTTATAAAATCCACAATTCAAGTTAAATGAATTGTGGATTTTATAACATTATGTGGAAGGTAGTACCAAAAGTTTTTAAATCCACATAATGTTATAAAATCCACAATTCATTTAACTTGAATTG
>CAZYTI010000858.1:1330-2825 GCA_964650065.1 uncultured bacterium | reverse complement strand
GTTGAGTAAGTAAATGCAATATTTTTATGTTATGACCATTTTGATAATCAGGGATGTATTTGGATAAATAGTCATCAATACTTAATAAACCTTTTTCTTCAAGCAACATGATTGCCATGGCTGTAAATTGTTTTGTCAACGAAGCAATTCGAAATTTCGTTATGGAACGATTAGGAGTATCATATTCATAATTGGCCATTCCAAAACCTTTCTTCATAATCACCTGGCCTTTCTGAGAGATCAATATCGAACCGCTAAATTGATTCAGCTCCATATAAGCATGGATATAAGCCTCCAGTTCTTTTTCAACGTTTTCCTTTTGACGTGCATGAAGAGGAGTAAACTCTAAATCAAACAATATCATGGCGACACAAAAGATGAACAATATCTGAATCTTACTTTTAAAAATCACGGTATTTCTCCTTCATTGAATATCATCATTTTAAGACATCAATGAATTAGACAGGAGAAAAGATTATTTGTTGCATAATTTCGTATCTTCGTTACTTTTTGATATTAGGAAATGAATAAAAAGATTGACATTGTGAATTATTTTTATTATGGTAGGACAAATCGGCGAACCGGATAAAATGACAATAAAAAAATTCGATCAATTTCCGCTTTCAACCACATCCGATCGTTCCGGTTTTGAATACCATAAACAGGAGATATCGTTTGCTAAGAAAACACATGGCCCCTGGACCGGACTCGTATACGGGGGAGGGAGTGTTGCTGTGGATAGAAAGGAAAAAATTTTAGGACTCTGTAAAGACAGGGATAGAGACATATTATTGATTACATTGGACCTTTAATCATAGGCAGAAAGTTTTTCTAATCATATTTATTGTATTTGATAAATTCCTCGTTCACTTAATATCACTTTTGGAGGACAATCGATGAGTAATGGAACTTTAATTCGCCTGCCAATGGCTAAAATCATAACAAAAATCATTTTTGGCCTCATCTCAATACCGCTCTTATTCTGTTGTCAGAGTAAAAACAAATTAAATGAAGAATACATCGTCGGGGGTGATTTTTCAATCATGAAAAAACTGGAAGATCTGGGTGGGGAATATAAAATAGACGGTATACTCAAAAAGGGCTACCAGATCTTCAAAGACAACGGCTACAATTATGCACGGCTCCGTATATTTCATTCTCCCGACATGAAGGGCCCGGTTTGCAATGATTTGGATTACACCATAGCAACTGCTCAAGATGCCAAAGAATTCGGATTCCAAATCCTCCTCAATTTTCATTACTCCGATACATGGGCCGATCCGGGGCACCAAATAAAACCCAAAGCATGGGAAGATATCCCATTCTCAGCTTTGACCGACAGTGTTTATCAATACACCAAAGATGTTCTGACTAAGATGGGAAATGCGGGTGTCTTGCCTGAAATGGTTCAAATCGGCAACGAAATCACACCCGGTATGCTCTGGCCCGAAGGGAAAATCTGGAAAGAAAATGGAGCCGACTGGGAAAGCATTTG
>CAZYTI010000858.1:0-1320 GCA_964650065.1 uncultured bacterium | reverse complement strand
GAAGACAATTCATTTGGAACCAATCCTGAGGCCAGCGGGCAACAAAGCATTTCATTATGTATATGACAATAAAGACGTCTCCATCATGATCCACACCGACACCGGCGGGAGTCAGCAAAAGACTGAAACCTTCTTCAGGAATATCCTGGACAACGGCGTTACTTTTGATATGATCGGTTTGAGTTACTACCCCTGGTGGCACGGGACATTGGACGATCTGAAAAACAGCCTGAATTATGTGTCTGCCCAATATGACCACGATATCATCCTCGTCGAAACCGCATATTATTCCAATGGATACTATCCCAAACCGGATCAATGGATCATCGATTATCAACCCTATCCACCCACGGAACAGGGTCAATACGATTTCCTTGTGGAACTCAATTCAATTTTAAAGACATACCCAAAAGTAAAAGGTGTCTTCTACTGGAAACCTGACGGAATGGTGGTTGAAGGATCTGAAGTGCATTATTTGGGTCGCAGTCTTTTTGATGAAAAGGGGAATGCATATAAAGGCATCTGTGCATGGAAAAACTGAGGAACGTTCTAATGGAAAATCCCATGGAACAATTGTATGATGAACGACGAAATCGTTACGTGACAGCGATGCGAAACGAAAAGCCTGACAAGATCCCAATTCGCCCTTTTGTCGCTGAATTCACGGCGAAATATGCCGGTTTCACCTGCCAGGAGGTAACTCACGATTTCAACAAAGCCTTCATCGCTGCCCGTAAGTGTGCCAGTGATTTTGACTGGGATGCCGTAGTTGCCAACATGGTTTACGTCTGGACTGGACTGACGCAGGCCATTGGCCTCAAATATTATGGCATTCCAGGAATCGATGTTCCGGTGGATATTGGATTTCAATATTTAGAACCCAATGAAGAAAACGCTTACATGAAAGCGGATGAATACGATCAGCTCATAGAAAATCCTACTGCATTTCTGTACAATGTCTGGCTTCCGCGGGTTTCGGCTGATATCAGTCCCATGAATGAGCCATCATCGTATCGAAATAACCTCGCCCTGGTCAAGGGCGGCATGGCCATGCTGAACTATTTCATGGCTTTCGAACCCCAATGCGAGCTACTGCGAACAGAAAGCGGTACAGTCTCAGCTATCGCCGGAATATTTAAAGCACCATTCGACATCATCGCCGACAAGTTACGTGGATATATCGGTCTCACAATGGATATGGTAACGCAGCCCGATAAAGTACTGGAAGCCTGTGAAGCACTCATGCCCCATCTATACAATGTGGCCCTGTCCACAGCGGATCCCAAAAATCAGGTCCCTATTGGATTCTGGATGCATCGG
>CAZYTI010000857.1:0-2827 GCA_964650065.1 uncultured bacterium | reverse complement strand
GGGTTGATAAAAAAATAAAAAATAATGAGAACCCATTGAATACGTGATGTCTCATCATGATCTCCTTATTATTATTGAAAATCATATCGAAAACCGAACCAAATGTAACGGGGGGCATAATAAACGGAATAACTGATATCATAGCCATCGGGATCCTCGAACGTCGGTTCTCCGGTCTCGACAAATTTGTCTAAGGCATCCAGATCCCAGATATGACCCCATGTTCGGACATTCTTACGGTTAAATAAGTTCGTGATCTTGGTGTAAAAAGTCACGGTATGCCCACCAAATTGAAAATACTTGTTGAATTTAAGATCCATGGTCTGCCTGGCCGGAAACCGGTGGTTGTCCAACAGATCCGGAGGATCATCGGGTTCCAGATAGGTAAAGGCCTGACCACTGATATAACGGTAGAGAAGACTCACATCCGTATTATTCAACAGCTGATAGAGTACGGGTATTTTCCACTTTTCAGGATACCTCATAAACAGATTGGCACGCAGAATATGTGGACGGCTGTAACTGTTCTCGGTGGGCAGCCGGTCCGATGCTTCCACATACCAATTGTAATTGATATTACCCTCCGCGTCGATATGAATCTGTGAGGGTGTCGCCGTACCGCGACTGCTCTTGGAAAAACTGTAATTGAGATCAAAAAGGAAATCGTTGCTGAAAAGCGTACGAAAAGTCACTTCCACACCCCGGGCATCTCCATAATCACCACTGTATCGACTGGAATAGAAAAGACGCGATTCGTCCCCGGTGTACGGATCGATCCCGTACATACGTTTATCCAGGAAGAGGGGCCGTTCGACCTGTTCGAATACATCTTTATAAAAACCCGTGACATCCAGGACACCCAATCCCTCAAAATGGTGCTTAAAACCCAATTCAAACTGAATGGTTCGCTCCGGTTTAAGTGGTTCCAGGGTCATGGTGATGACCCGTTCGGGATCGGTATCTGTAGAAGGAGCCCCCTTGATAATAGACACAGGTTTAAAATAGGTTAATTCGTACTGACTGTTGATGGACGGCATCTGATAGAAATGGCCGTAACTGAAATGAAACTTGGACTTTTCTGTAATCGGGTATGAGATGCCCAAACGGGGGTTGATGGAATGGAACCGCTTGACCCGTTCCCTGGGTTTATCCAGAACATTTGGATATGACCATTTTTGGTGTCCCAGAGAATCGACACCATCCTTGTCCGGATCCGCCGATGGACTGTATTCCGGATCCAGAGAAGGATTCAGAATAAAACTGTCTTTGGTGAACCAGTCCCGGTTGCCGTCATAGTAATCATAGCGGATGCCCATATTGAGGATCATACTCTCAAACTCCATCTTATCCTGAATGTAGAAGGCCATCTGGATGGGATGATAGGCTTCGTTCAGACCACGGGTTCTCCAGTCTTTCACATCATTGCTCCAGGCCGCCAGGACCCAGTTTTCCTCATCATAGGTGTTGTAGTGAAATTCAAAACCCGACTTAATAAAATTATTATGATTGACCTGCCAATTAAAATTTCCCACCAGTGAAATATCCCTGGTCACATTGTGAGCCAGAGGAGAAAAAAGATGTGCCAAAAACGGTTCCTCTTCAAAACCGTCGTATCTGTGCCAACCCCAGATATCGGGTTTCAGACTCTCTCCCAGGACACGGTAAGGACTGGGTGTTTCGTCCTGTATTAAAGTAAATGAGCTCAATTTGAGCTCATAGAACATCTCGGAGCTGATCATATGGGTCATCCCGATACGGGCCTGATAGACGGTATTGTCCAGAAGGCTGCCGTACCCCCGATAGTACTTGACATTATAGGGAAAGGATTCTTCGTTATTGGTTGCATGCATATCAAAGTTATACATAAATCCGGCCTTGACACTGATAGCCGGTGTCGGTGTATAAGTGGTGCTGATGTTCAAATTGGTAATATTTCGTGTATCCTTGGGTCTCGGTAACTGATAGGCCAATTGCTGATACCGCCCCGTAACAAAAAAGGTCATTTTCTTCATTTCCTTGCCCAATAGAGGGAGGAATCCCCCCGGCATGGGTCCACCCAATGAAAAGCGAACCTCATGATCAGCAAAATCGCGATAATCGTAGACCTGTTTTTGACGCTCCGGTGTCCACCAGGCCGGATCCAATGTACCGTCCTCTAGAGTGTTATTCTGGAATTCCAGGTTTTTCTCCCGGTCGTACAAATAGCTACCGAAATGACGCTGTTTGGGAGGACCATACTGATAATCCAAAGAGAATGTGTATCGGTCCCCACCGTCTTTGGTGATGACATTGACGATCCCCGATTGAGCCTGACCGTACTCGGCATTGAATCCGCCGGTGATCACCTGTATTTCCTTCACAGATTCAAGATTCACATTGGTAAAGGAACCTCCCGCATCGGCCCTGGCCTCGGACATGGCAGCCGAGCGGGTGCCATCCACATACCAAACCACCTCATCCTGATCGCCACCACGGATGGAATACCGGGGTTCGCCTCTACCCGTACCCGAAAGATTCCCCTCCACAGCAATGGGATCAAAGAAGACACCGGTCTGCAGGTTTACTGCTTCTTCGACATCAGTGGCCGTCGACGTCTTGATCCTCTCAATACTGACATACTCGACACTGGTGGTCTGATCTTTCTGTATGACGGGACGCTCTGCTACGATCACAACAGTTTCACCGGCCTCGATGACGGTAGATTCCATGGATATATCCACCCGTGTGGTCTGATCGATGCGCACTCTGACATTCGTGCCTTCGATGGGCTGGTATCCCATCATGGTCTCCCGGTGTGTATAGATGCCCGGTTTCATTGAAATGATGT
>CAZYTI010000856.1:0-2829 GCA_964650065.1 uncultured bacterium | reverse complement strand
GAACAGCGACAATGGCGGAATGGTCGATGAGCTCACCACCCATTATCTTCATTTCAACCAGATTCAATATCTCCGTCCGCATATCACTCAGGCTGTCGATTTAAATGAAGTTTAGATCGACCGGCATTGAATGTGGAGACCCCGGTAGGATACAATGTGTAAAACCTCCGGGAGGGGAACCAGTGCGATCCTTTATCATACCTGATAGAAAACAGAAGCTATTGCTCACCGAAGTCGATTTAGACACAGTAGCACCGCTTGGAAGCGTACTTCGATATATCGATGAGCTGGTAGAGATGTTGGATACCAGCGAGATCGAAAAGACCTACGACCTTGATTCGGAAAAAGGAAGGGAACCGATTCATCCTAAGACGCACATCAAAGTGGGGTTGTATGCCCTGCACAACTGCCGGTTTTCCTTGCGGAAAATGGAATATGATATTGAACATCACTTGGGATACAAATGGCTGACCGGAGACAAAGCCATCGATCATTCAACACTCGGGAAGTTCTACTCCAAATATGGGGATGAGATTGTGGAGTTGTTTAGCCAAGTGGTGATGCTGTGTGTTGAGCAGGATCTGTTGAGTTTTGATATTTTGGCCATCGATAGTGTAAAGCTGCGGGCGAATGCAAACTACAAGCAGAGCAAAACTCTTTGCTTCATCGAGAAGGAAGAGAATAAGCTCAAAGAGCGCTTGAAGCAAATTATTGAGGCAACCGCTCGGGACGGTTCGCTGCAGGAAGAAGAGCAAAAAACCATAGCCGGCAGGCTGGCGCGTTTAGAGGAAGCAAAGACGGTGCTGAAGGGCCGCATCGAAGTAAAGGCAGGCAGCGGGAGTGATAGAGAAAAACAGGAGATCCGGAAACGAGAAAAGATAAACATCACCGACTTTGACGCCCACATTATGCAGCAGGCCAATCGGGAGCAGAATCCCGCCTATTCTGTGAGTACAGCAACAGATACGGAGAATGACATTATCAGCCACTTTCAAGTAAATGCCCGTAATGATGATGGGGCCGCACTGATGGAAGCCGTTGAAGGCAGCCGAGAGAAAACCGGTACAAAACATAAGACCGTGGATGCGGATTCCGGATTTGCCTCCAAGGGCAATTATGAGAGCCTGGAGCAGGAAAGCCAGGAGGCGTTGATTCCCGACAGACGGCTGGAAGCAGAACAGCGCGGGAAAGTATCCCGAGGAGACTACGATCGGTCAAAGTTTATCTATGATGAGAGAACCAACATCTATATCTGTCCGCAAGGGAAGAGCCTGGGCAAGATCGGGGAGGCAACGATCAAGGGAAGGCGATCCGATCGTTATGGGGATGCTTCGGCCTGCCGGTCATGTGAGTTCCGGGACAAATGCACAAAGAGGAAGTTTCGCTCCATCTACCGGGATCAGAATGAAGCGGTGCAAGAGCGGATGCGTGCGAGATTGGAAACAGAGGAGAATCGCAGCAGATACATCAAGCGAGCTCATGCAGCAGAATCTCCCTACGGCCATGCAAAACGGAATCTGAAGTTTACTCATGTTATGAGGAGAGGGCTGGAGAAAGTACGAATGGAAATGGCCTTGCTATTCATGCTGCACAATATCATGAAAGTAGCACCGGTGTTGGTCGGAAATGGACCCTGAAATGGATAAAGGACGATACAGATTTATGATTTGGCGGCTGTTATTCCAAGCAACAGACCTGCCAAACCAAGATAGACAAGGTAGCCGATTGGATCTTGGGACTGTGCTAACCTTGATTCAAATTAAATCGACAGCCTGAATAGTAGAATTTCTGGCTCGGTTAGCAATGCCGTGGAAAGAGCCAAGCGCTGCCTCTGTCCTCCGGAGAGGGAAATCCCATTCCGGCCCACTTCCGTCTCGTACTGGTCAGGAAGGCCCATGACAAATTCGTGAAACTCAGCCTGTTTTGCCGCCTTGATGATTTGCTCTTCAGTCGCGTCCAAGCGACCGTAAAGGATGTTGTCGGCAATGCTACCCGAAAAAAGAACGGCTTCCTGTTGCACCATGCGGGCGTGGTCGTGAACGGAGTTAATATCCGCATTCACAAGGTTTACCCCACCCATGCGCACACTGCCTTCCTGAGGATCGTAAAAGCGGGTGATGAGCTGAAACACGGTGGTTTTACCCGCTCCGGAAGGACCCATAAGGGCAACCTTCGTTCCTGGTAGAATACGGAAGCTCACCTCATCGAGAGCCGGCTTTATCTGGGTTGGGTAGGTAAAACGCACTTTGTCGAACACGATCTTTCCCTTCATCCCGTCCAGCTTGATCTCCCCCGGAATCATTTTCGCCTCTTCATCCAACACATTGAATACCCGCTTCAAGACGACCATGAAAGCCTGTATTGCGGTTAATACTCCGGCAAAGACCTGCACCTCCGCAAAGATATGCGGGAGGGCTTCCATAAAAACTACGACATCTCCCAAGGTCATAATTCCTGATTTTACCCGGAGCATGCCGATGAAGACGATCGCGGCGGTCACAAAGGCAGTAATAAAACCGGCCAGAAGATTCAATGCCTCACGGTAATTGATCTTCCTCATGTTAAGCCGGACATAGTTATGCATCTTACGGGAAAAGACACTGCGCTCTTTTCTCTCCTGGACAAAGCTTTTCACTATCTGGATCCCAGTAATTTTCTCTGTGGAGATGGCGTACATGATGGAGTTGAGACGCCGATTGGCGATATTAGTCCGGCGAATAATAGGACGAATTTTGAAGAAAGCCCAGGCATACACCGGTAGGACGGCGATGATAATGAGGGATAGTTTCTAATTGACAATGAAAACAATGATGATGCCCAAGAATAATC
>CAZYTI010000855.1:0-2836 GCA_964650065.1 uncultured bacterium | reverse complement strand
AAAGGCCGATATCTATATCACATTCAGGGAAAAGGATGGGTCGTGGACTTCTCCCAAAAACATGGGAAGTAAAGTAAATACCACATATCAAGAATATATACCGTATGTGACACCCGATGGTAAGTACTTCTTCTTCACCACCAATAAATCGGGCAATCGGGACATTTACTGGGTGGATGCAAAAATCATTAGGAGACTTATCAATGAAAATCAGTAGAACGCTCTTGGGACTTCTTATAATATTTCAACTCTGTTGCTTACATGCACAAACACGTCAATCCAAAATTGAAGTAACACGGATTACCGATCAAATCTATAAGGTCTTCCTCAATGATGTCGATTTGGCTTATGTCAATTTGATAGCCTATCTATCCGATGAAGGACTATTATTGGTGGACTCCGGATTAGAGGACAGTGCAACAGAGGTTCAAAAGGTATTAAATGGATTGGGAGGAGGAAAGATAAAATATATAATAAACACCCACTCCGACGGGGACCACACATTGGGGAATCCGTTACTGGGCAAAGACGCCATCATCATTGCCCATGAGAACTGCCGAGAAGAGATGAAACGCGATGAAAGATATCCGGATGAATGGTTACCCACATTAACGTTGAACGACGAGTTGACCATCCATTTTGGGGATGAAGTGATTCATCTTGTTTCCATGCCCTGTCATACCGGTGGCGATATCCTCGTACACTTCCGGAATGCAAATATTCTCTGTGTGGGAGATATCATTTTTTCCAAGTCCTTCCCCACCATTCATACAGAGAAAAACGGCAATCTGGACAAATTGGTCCAGGTCTTTCAAGACTTACAAAGGATGTTTCCGCCTGACACAAAAGTCATCGTGGGCCATGGTGAAGATATGACCATCGGAGACATTGCAGAATATGAACAAATGACAACTGAGACCATAACCGCCGTACGAAAGGCTCTGCAAAGAAAGATGTCAATAGAACAGATGAAGGCCACCGAGATTCTTCAATCGTGGCGTTCATGGGAAAGTCCATTGTTCGAGGAACTCGACTGTGATTTATGGATTCAAAACATCTATGATTTTTACAAACAAAAATACGGCCTGATTCAGGATGAATTTCCTACTCTAAATGGCTCCTATCTGGGTCAGAAACCACCGGGTATGACACCTTCGGTTTTCGCTCTCGGCATCATGAATACCATTGACAAAAATCATAGTTGTGTCGCCATTTCACCAGATGGAAATCAAATAGTCTGGTCCCTCTTTTCCACTATTTCGGGTGTTCGGCGGGAAAGGCTCTGGTTTACGGAAATACAGGATGGATCGTGGACACAACCCCGAGTTGCCACCTTTTCAGGAAAATACAGAGATGGCAGCCCCCAATTTTCACCCGATGGGAAACGTCTCTATTTCACTTCATTGCGACCGATAAATCCAAATGATAAAACCACGGATGCCAATATATGGTTTATTGAAATGACCAAAGCAGGATGGAGTCAATCCCAACCTCTCGATTCCCCTGTCAATACCGAATATCAGGAATGGTTTCCTACCGTGGCCAAAAATGGCAATATGTATTATATGTTCCGTCGGAGCAGCGATAAGCCATGGAATATTTATCGTTCAAATTTTGTCAATGGAGAATATACCAACCCGGAAAAGCTCGGAGATGCCGTCAACAGTCCATTTGTTGAGGGTTTTCACTTTATCGATCCGGAAGAGCGGTTCCTCATTTTTTATTCGGAAAGGCCAGGCGGATTTTGCGATGGAGGGGAATTGTACATCTGTTTTCGGAAAAAAGACGGTACATGGGCAGAGGCAAAAAATATGGGTCAACAGATAAACGCTGCATCATCCAGATTTCCCGGCATCTCACCGGATGGTCAATTCTTCTTTTTCTCCAATCTAAGAAATGGCATGGAAGACATCTATTGGGTGGATGCAAAAATCATTGAAGATTTAAAACCGGATGAATGAAAATAAAAAGGACAATACTATGAAATCCAAATGGATCGTATTCCTATGGGTGTGTTTCATTCCATTATTCATGCACGGCTGTTCTCAGCAGTATGATTTCCTTGCATTGAAGGGTCCCTACCTGGGACAAAATCCACCGGGTATTAAGGCCGAACTCTTTGCTCCGGGTATCGTGTCTACCCGTCATTATGAGAACAGTATCACCCTATCTCCCGATGGCAATGAAATATGTTATGCCATCGCGTCTCCGGCCGCGGGACGGGGAAATTTATTCGTTATCCTGATTTTGAAGAAAGAAAACGATCGATGGAGCCGGCCCCAGGTCGCCCCATTCTCGGGTCAATATGTGGATGGATTTCCATATTTCTCTCCCGATGGAACACAGCTGTTCTTCGCTTCATATAGGCCTGTTGAAGCCGATGCACCGCCCAGGAAAGACTGGGATATCTGGGTTGTCCATAGAAGAGAGAGCGGTTGGTCAGAGCCGCACCATCTCGGTCCAGGGGTCAATACCACAGATCGGGAAAGTGCTCCATCTATCACCATGGACGGCACATTATATTTCAAAAGATCGGTCAGTGGTTCATCCGACATCTATCGTTCAAGATTGATGAATGGTCGGTATGAGGAATCTGAAAAACTAAGCGATGCCATCAATTCGGAAACGTCTGAAGATCATCCCTTCATCGCACCGGACGAAAGCTATCTTTTATTTTCTTCCTGGAGACGTCCCGATGGTTTTGGCGAGGCGGACTTATACATCAGCTTCCGTCGAGGAGATGACTCCTGGACTCATGCAAAAAATCTGGGTAACATCATAAACACGAACGCCCATGAAAATTGTCCTTTCGTTTCAGCCGATGGACGCTACTTTT
>CAZYTI010000854.1:1110-2842 GCA_964650065.1 uncultured bacterium | reverse complement strand
CGGAAATTCGTCCGCATCCGATAAATCCTACTTGTATTATTCCCATATTTATAACCCTATCCTATGCTTCTCTGCCTGAACCGATTCACACCAGTTGCCGACATTCCAACTGCCAAAGGCGCCCAATCCGCCCATTTCGTCATCACCGCAATAGACCGGGATATACACCACCGAGAGTCCATCATATTTATATGCTGCTTCCAGCGCAGATGTCAGTTCTTCCTGCGAGTAGCCCCCATGGAAAGCTTTTACGCCTTTGAATGCCGCACTCAGTTGCACATAATCAACGTCAACCGAATCATCAGTCGCAAAATCTTTTCCGTATTGCGCGTTCTGAAGTCCCGAAATCGCCGCCATTCGACGATTATCGAACAGCGCAATCATGCCTTTTAAATTATGCTGCACGCCGTCTAAAAGAATCTGAGGATTCATCATGAAGCTCCCATCACCTGTAAACGCGATAGAATATTTTCCCTTATCTGCGATTGCAGATGCCAATAAAGCGCTCACAGCAAATCCCATATAGGAAGCTCCGGTATCGGTATACGTCTGTCCTGAAGTGGTATCTTCCACCGCCTGAAATCCGTTGGCCTGAACATCTCCGGCATCAAAGAATTTGGTCGCTCCCATAGCATCGGCGAAATCAATCACGGTTTTTATGGCTGCCGGTTGGGTGAGGAGTTCCCGTTTCCATTTCTCATCAAACATGACCGGATTGCGATACCGTTCTGCCTTAAACTGGTCCCATTCCCTTTTTTTCACATAACAGGCCTTTAACCACTCCGTATCACCTGTTTTTGATTTATCGATCCCCAGGATATTCAGTTTTTCGATAAGCTGTTTCAGAACAGCTTCAGCATCACCGATAAGGGCAAGCGTCCGGTTGTAGTGCAGGGCATCCGCAGCTTTGCTATTCATATTGACGATCTCCTTGACCTTTTTCCAGGCAGTTCCGGAGCTGTCCCACTGACACACCCCTCTTGCCCCGATAGCAATAAGCAATTCGCAGTTTTCCATAACATAATTCCCGCAGATCGAACCTTTCGAACCCCCGACAGCCATATTTCGTTTATGATCATACGGAATAACTCCGGGAACCCCCGGGCCATGAACAAAGGCTGCGCCGGATTTGTTCAGAAATTCATCCATAACTTCTGCTGAAATCCCTCTTGCTCCGCCACCGATCTTTACGGTGATCTTTTCGTACTTCCCGATCAGCTCTGCGGCTTTTTCCAATAACACGTCATCGGCACACTTTTGTACCGGAATGGTATGTGCTTCGGGAAGTTCCAAAAGATTACACTCTTTGAGAAGTTCGCTCTGAATATTCATCGGAAGCAGAAGAAAGAACGGTTCCGCTCCCGCCGGATCTTGTGTGGTCTGCCAGCCCCATTTAAGGGTCGTAAAAAGAGCATTACCATCATTCAAACAATACCCTTTCCCCATGGTGTTTACCAATTTTAAAAATAAGTCCTGCTCACGCTTAGGGATCTGCTGCATATTCGGACCTTCATTATGGGTCGTTTCATCCCCGAAAATATAATAGATTCCCAGACCGTTCGACAGAGGAACAAGGGAACCTGCAAAAGCGTGCAGAGCCCCGGGTCCTATTGATGTCACGACGGCAGCAGTTTCCCCATACTGCCATTTTAACTGAGCCGCAGCGTGGGAGGCTTCGGTTTCGTGCCTCACATTAAACACCCGGACAAGTCCCGCCTGTTGATAGGTACGC
>CAZYTI010000854.1:0-1100 GCA_964650065.1 uncultured bacterium | reverse complement strand
GACCGAATATGCCGATATATTTACGAACATTCTGCCTCAACAGCCCCAGAACCAGGGCTTCAGTCACAGTTATATCGCAGTAACGATCCAGTGTGCCGGACATGACTGCCTTTTTAAGAGAACCTGCTTCTTTTATAATCGCAGCTCTCTTTTCTCTTTCTTCATAAACATGAGTCCAATTTGTCATTTTTTGTTCCTTTCTCTTTGTTTATAAACATGAATTGTTGCATTGTTAAATTGTTGCATTGTTAAATTGTTGGAGATAATAACTCGACAATGTTAAATTTTTCTGGTAAAATTACAGGAAAAGGGATAAGCAAGAACAGGCCGTCACAAGCATTCTTGCTTATCTCCCTTCATGTAGTTCTAATTCAACATTGTCGAGATAAAACAATTTAGCAATGCAACAATGCAACAATTACTCCTTGACCGCGCCCATAGTCAGGCCACGGATAAAATATTTCTGCATAAAGAGGAAAATCAGGAGTGTTGGAATCGTGGCAATGAGACAGGCCGCGGCCTGGCTTCCCCATGCAAGACCATATTGCCCCCGTAACTGCATAATCCCCATCTGGATGGTCATCCTCGATTCAGTTTTAATAAGCACGAGCGGCCAGAGGAAATCGTTCCAGATCCAGGTAAACTGAAGAATAACCAGCGCCGTTAAAGAGGGCTTTGCCAGCGGAAGCATAATATTGAACAGAATTCTCCATTCATTACATCCATCTATCATAGCGGATTGTCGTAGTTCATCCGGTATCGCTCTAAAAAAATTCGACATCATCAGGGTACAAATAGGAATACCAAAACCCACGTGCACAATAACTAACGCAGCCCGGCTATCAAGTAAATGAAAGGCATCAAACAGTTTAAAGAGAGGAATAAGCACAATCTGGGGAGGGAAAAACATCCCTGCGATCACGATGATATAAATGAGATTCTGCCCTTTAAAATCTAATTTTCCAAACGCATAACCGGTAAGACAACCCATAAAAATGGAGAATACCGTCGCAAGCGCGGTAACCATAAGTGTATTGCTAAAAAAGGACTGGATTTTCCCTTCGTCGATCACGCGCAGAAAGTTACTCAGCGTCGGCGGG
>CAZYTI010000853.1:0-2843 GCA_964650065.1 uncultured bacterium | reverse complement strand
AAATAAAATTGTTGATTCATTTATTGCTGGTAAAGGTTTGGTAGTGTCAAAAGTTTTATGAAAAAAGAGAGAAAGACATGAAACCACGGAAACCACAGAGTTCACAGAGGGGAGATATGATATTATCGTGTCACATAAATAATATTAATAGTTTCTCTGTGTGCTCTGTGGTTAATTCTTGAAAATATGTGGCATTTAAAAAGGAGGAAAACGTGTTAGAAACAAGACGACCGAAATTGGAGCTATTATCAAAAGCATTTATAGAACAGATCATCTCGGAAGCATTGGATGTCTTGAAGAAGACGGGTGTCCTCGTCGAGAATGAAGAGGCTCTCGGGTTGTTGAATGGGGAGGGATGTGAAATTAACAATCAGACGGTTCTCATTAAAGAGGATCTCGTACAGAAATCGTTGAAGACCGTGCCTGCTTCCATTCGGGTGTATAACCGATATGGCGATCTTGCCATGAATTTAGAGGGGGATGAAATTCATTTCGATCCGGGTTCGGCCGCATTAACGATTTTAGATCCAAAGACAGGGGAGGAGAGAGAACCTAGGACACAGGATTTGATCCGGTTCGCATCCCTGACCGATGCCCTTCCCAATCTGGCGGCACAGAGTACGGGCCTCATTTCGACGGATGTGCCCAATGAAATGCAGGATCGATATCGTTTATACATTGCCCTGCAGTACTGTACCAAACCGGTTGTCACCGGAACTTTCTCGGTGGAAAGTTTTAAGATCATGAAGGACATGCTCGTCGCGGTTCGGGGCAATGAAGAGGCGCTGAGAGAAAAACCTTTGGCCATCTTTGACTGTTGTCCTTCTCCGCCTCTGAAATGGAGTAACCTGACGTGTCAAAATCTCATCGATGCGTCCAAGGCAGGTATTCCGGCAGAACTCGTTTCCATGCCCTTGACCGGGGCCACATCACCGGTCACCCTGGCGGGTGCCCTGGTCCAGTTGACTGCAGAGAATCTGAGTGGAATTGTCATCCATCAGCTGGCCCATCCTGGTTCTCCCATCATTTTCGGTGGATCTCCTGCCGCATTTGATATGAGAAAAGGAACGACACCCATGGGTGCTATCGAGACCATGATGGTCGATGCTTCCTATGCACAGATCGGTAAACATCTGGGACTTCCCATCCATGCCTATATGGGCCTTTCCGATGCCAAGGGCGTCGACTGCCAGGCAGGCCTGGAATCCGGTATGGGTGCCATGGCAGCGGCTCTGGCAGGTGTCAACATGATATCGGGTCCCGGTATGTTGAATTTTGAGAGTTGCCAGAGTCTGGAAAAGTTGGTCATTGACAACGAGATTTGTGGCATGGCTTTGCGATTGGTACGAGGCGTTGAGGCCAGGGGTGAACGCCTGGGAGGCGATTTGTACGGTGATATCTATGATGGCGAGCATTTTGTGGGCTCTGAGGAGACGGTCCGGTGGTTCCGGGAAGAGATGTATGATGCAGGTTCTGTGATCGATCGGGATACGTATGATATCTGGCGGGGTCAGGGGAGAAAAGATGCCTGGCAAAAAGCCTGTGACGAGGTGGTGAGGATTCTCGATGCCCACCAGGTTGATGCGTTACCGGATGACAAGCGCAAGGAGCTCACAAGTATTATGGAGAATGATGCCCGGCAGTTGGGAGCTTCTTTGCCACCTATTGAATAATGATGGCATACAAAAAGATTTCGTTATACCCGGAGCTTACCATGCGTCAGGAGTTGATGAATCGTTTTTTCCGATATGTTCAAATCGATACCCAGTCCCAGGAAGATGTGAAGGATCGATATCCGAGTACTGAAAAACAGAAGACATTAGGCAGGCTTCTGACAGATGAGATGAAAGATCTGGGTCTTCAGGATGCCGGAATGGATGAATATGGGATTGTGATGGGCACATGCCCGGGCAATACCGATCCTGATCAATCTTTGAAAATACCGGTGATCGGATTTTTGTCGCATTTGGACACGTCTCCGGATGTGTCCGGAGAAAAGGTGAAGCCCATCCTTCATCCAAATTTTCAGGGCGAAGATATTGTGCTTTCCGGAGACGGGACTCAGGTGATCAGGATGGATGAGGACCCCGCGTTAAAAGCCTGCATGGGTGAGGATATAGTCACCTCTGACGGTACGACACTCCTGGGTGCAGACGACAAAGCCGGGATTGCAGAAATTATGACGATGCTCTCCTATTTACAAACACACCCGGAAATAAAGCACGGTCCTCTTAGAATTGCGTTTACCCCGGATGAAGAAGTGGGCATGGGTACCCAGCATTTTGATCTTGCCAAGTTTGGTGCGGATTATGCCTATACCGTGGACGGGGGAGGGACAGGGGAAATTGAGAACGAAACATTCAACGCAGCAATGGGCATCTTCTCGGTGAAGGGTACCAACCTCCATCCCGGTTATGCCAAATCCAAACTCGTCAACAGTATTCGAATCATCGCGGATATCGTGGAGATTTTGGAGAACGATCCTGCTCCGGAGACGACGGAAGGGCGGGAAGGCTTTTACCATCCCCATGTCATCGATGGGGGGGTGGAGAGGACCCGCCTGAAGGTCTTGCTTCGGGATTTTGAAACTGAAGGGATCGATGAGAAGGTGAACCGGTTGAAGCGCATCCGGAAGGCGGTTCAGGAGAAATATTCCAGAGCCCAAATCGATCTGGAAATCAAGCATCAATACAAAAATATGCGTCTCAAGTTGGCCGAAGATCCCAGAGTCGTGGACTATGCCATGGAAGCGGTGAGACGGACGGGTCTGGAATCCCGTCTCCGGTTCATCCGGGGAGGTACCGATGGTGCGGATCTCTGTTATCGTGGGTTGCTGCCGCCCA
>CAZYTI010000852.1:0-2843 GCA_964650065.1 uncultured bacterium | reverse complement strand
TTTCAGGGAAAGTCCGGTGTACAGGAGAAATGACAGGGTCGTGAGAGAGGCGAAAATCAGGGTAGATATCAGCCCGGTAAAACCACAGATGATCAGATCTATATTTCGCAACCTCATGTTCCGTTTTCCACACATGCCCCCCAGAATTCCGGTGAAAGCCATGGACACGACCTGGGCGATGAACAGGGGAGGTGCCGCAACACCGTATGGGTTGAAAAGCGAATAGATACTTTCGGCGAGGAGTCCCACGAGTAATCCTTCTTTGATGCCCAGAAGGTAGCCAGCTATAAAAACTGTTGCCGTCACCAGTTCGACATTGGGAATGTAGGCGAAAGCATATCCCAAAGTCACACCCAGGGCAATAAAAACACTGAGAAGGGTTATTTTTTTAATGACAAAGTTCATGGCTTATCAGTAGACAATAAAAAACCGACCCAGAGGGTCGGTAAACGCATGCAATCACATTTTGCCTTCCCTCGAAGGGCTTCCACATCAGGCAGGTCTCCTGGCTCATCTTTACTTAACAGCCTTCCCGTCCCGGTGTTTCGGGACAGTGACTTTCGATTGCTAAGTTTACTCCCTTCAAGAAGAAGGGTTGAATTACAGTTGCGGGGCAGCTCCCGATTTTTACGGGATTCCCTATTCTTTCCGCTTTTAAAATTGAGAGAAGCGAAACACCTGATGTTGATTCCAATATAGAAAATTGGGAGGCTAATGTCAAGTTCTAAAACATGGTGCGCATACAGGATCGTGTGACTCTGCACACTTTTCTCCCCTCATTTCCAGTCTTATGGGCATCATACGCTTCATTCAACGCACACCATATTTTAGACTAATAGCGCCAACTTGTTAAGTCAGCACCCGGAGGTGCAGCCTTATGGATGCGTTCCATCATATTAGGCACGTACATCTGGTGGTACCTCAGGCGCGAGATAGCATTGGGTCTTTCATGGTCCCCATTCCAGCAGTGCTCTGCCCTGTCACCGTAATCGACCACTCCTTCATAATAAGGATCTGTGGTGGATTCGAGGAATGTTTCCATCAGATAAACGGCATTGTTCAGGTAATAGTTGTCCATATCACCGCAGTAGATATGGATCTTGCCCTTGAGTTTTGGACCGAGGCTTTCCCAATCTCTCTCCAGGATATGGCGAAGGTCAAAATTCTCTTTCCAGTATTCGGCCACATCTTGATCGATTTTACCGGTCATCTTGTCCCAGACGCGTTTGGGGTATCCGTCTTTGCCCACCGGGCTGTATACCGCCTCCCAAATGTCCCACTGATCGCCGGAACGGGAGTGGGTCCCCAGGACGAGCTCCCGATGATTTGTTTCTTCCAGGGTACAACTCACCTCACCTAAATGATTGCGGCGGCCCGGGATGGGCGTTCGTTTCCATTGACTCTTGACGTAATAGGCGTTCTCGTGTTCGTAGATGTTCACCAGAGTATAGGCACGAAAATCAATGGGATCCGGACATGCAGCGAAGCAGCCGTTGAAAAAATCGGGATAGAAGACTTGAACGGCCAAGGCCTCCCATCCGCCTGTTGATCCCCCGTAGGTAAAGCGGGCCCATCCCTCACCGATACCTCGAAATTTTTCTTCGACATGAGGAATCAGTTCGTAATTGATGGCATCCCCATAGGGCCCTAGATTTTCTGAATTCACGGCATAGGAGTCGTCGTAGTAGGGATTGGCATGCTGGACCTGGATGATGATCATTCTGGGCGTGTCAGGTGACTTCCAGTATTGAAAGAGTTCATAAGCATACTCCTGGACAGTCTTGTTGTATCCCTCCCATTGGAAGCGTTCGCTATACTCTGGTTCGAGGTCCGGATCCGGCGGTATTTCCCGTAAACCGCCGAATGTATATGGAAAATGGCCATGGTTGACGACCAGGGGGTAGCGTGCTTCGGGGTGTTCTTCCCATCCTTCCGGAAGGAATACACATGCACCCAGATGCATGGGGCGTCCCCAGAATTCTGTGAGCAGCTTGCTCTGGATCTTCACGTGCTTGATGTATTTTGTGTCTTCCGGCGGTGGGATCGGTGGAATTTCTTGATCCAATGAAATTTGAATCGTCTCATTTTTATTGGGATCGACCCGCATTTTTTTAGGTGTGCTGTAGAGATTCCCGGGGGCACGGTTCCAGTGTTGGCCTTCTCCACGATCCATGGGCAGTTTTACCGTGTGCCCATCAGACCGGTGAAACGTCTCGTATTCGTGCAGCAAGGCCTGTACCCAGTAAGCTCCGGGAGGTATTTTTGAAATGCTCTTTAAGGGGTAGCCAAAAACATCCGCGTCGATGCGGGCATGCTCACCGGGTTTGAGACCGTCCACATCGATACCGAAAATGAGCTGGGAGTTGGCACCGTCGCTGATTTGAAATCGCGGTTCCCGGCGATCGTCTGTGGAAATCATCAAAAGTAAGCGCCCGTCCAATGGTTCTTCACTCTGCTGATTGGAGAAGGAAATTTCAAAACAGAGTTGACTGTCCAGGGTGTGGTTATTCATCTGACAGGTGAAGAAGAAAAGAAAAATGGTGGTGAAAGTAAGGATAAGAATCGTTTTTGTTTTTATTAAATTCACGGTGATTCCTCCTATTATTTATCAACTATAAAATATCTTTTTATCCGTCTCTCCAAGTCGTGCTCCTATGATGCATGATCCGTTCAGATCCCCGGTGACGTTGCATGTGGTGTGGGCGATGTCGATGATGGGCCAAATGGCGGCCAATATGGGGATCAGGGTTAACGGCATATTGAGTGTCTGGAGAAGGATGGTGGATATGACGACACCGGCGCTCTTAATACCGGCAGTGCCAATGGACAATACCAGTCCGAGG
>CAZYTI010000851.1:0-2852 GCA_964650065.1 uncultured bacterium | reverse complement strand
TTAACTAATGGTATCTTTCTTTTTGGCATTGAGGTTCATTCTTTTAAACACCCGGGGTCTCACCCGAAAACATGGGATCGACACCCGGGGTTTAAGAGATGCCTTTGACCCCGGGTGTCCCATCATTTTGGGACCCCGGGTGTCTCCAGTGACACGTGCCGGGCACTTGGGAAGTGCCCGGCACGTTCTCATGACTGCGCTATCTCATTCAATTCCGGAAATCGGGCGAACATCGTGTCCGGCATTTTGATATCGACCTCACCCAATGCGGCTTTGAGTTGGAGGGAATTGGCAACAGCCTGATTATTGGGATCGAAGTGAAAATTGTATAATTCTATAACACCCTTATACTCCCAGTTCAATACTGAAACTTGGCTCAAGCCCTGGAATTATTTTTAGTATATTTTTATAATATATCTTCTCCAACACATCATCAGGAAGTCCCAATCCATGAATCTTCCATCGATAACGACCGAAGGTACTAATCCAACTGAATAACAGCCTTCACAACGCCATCACCATACTTTGCCACCAGATCAAATGCAGACTGGGTTTCTTCAAAAGGAAAGCGATGTGTCAGCAAGGTCCCGATATTGAAACGCCCGCTTCCTAGTAAATCGATGGCTTCCTGAACGGTCTCATTCTGCCGGCGTATATTCTGAATATGGATTTCCTTCCGGCGAATCTGGTTACTGTCGAAGGAAATTCTTTCCTCTTCGGGTATACCCACGATCAATAATATTCCACCCGGTTTTAGCAACATGACGGCCTGATCCAGTGCATCTTGATCCCCGCAACATTCAATGACCACATCCAATCCATCGGGAACCTTTTGAATGATACCTGCTACAATGTCGGAACATAATGGATTCCCGATCCAGTCCGCGCCCATATTCATCGCCACATCCAGCCTGCTATCGATTTTGTCCGTGACAAATACCGATTTTGCTCCCGACTCACGAGCGCTGACCAAGACACACAATCCAATGGGACCCATGCCAAGGATACCGATATTTTGTGCGGAAGGCTTTGATATAAAGGCGATGGTATATATACCAATCGACAACGGCTCAATTAAAACGGCTTTTTCCAATGAGACTTCAGATCCAATGGGATAGCAGCACGCCTCGGGCATCACAATATATTCAGACAGACAACCTTCCCTCTGACCGGGACAACCTAAGAATCGTGCATTGAGGCACGTATGCCGCCGGCCGCCAATACATTGGGAGCATGTTCCACAGGCCACCAGGGGATCGAACACCACCGGGTCCCCCGGTTTTACCCGGGTGACCCCTTCACCCACCTCACGGACGATGGCCGATCCCTCGTGACCCACCGTGAAGGGGTATCGAACGACCTGGTCTCCAATTCGACCTTTTTTATAGTAATGGATATCCGAACCGCATACACCTACTGCAGCCATCTTCAAGAGAACGTCATCAGGCTGACTCAGTTCGGGAGCCGGGACATCCCGCAACTCCATGCCGCGAAGTCCCGTCAGGACCATTGTTTTCATGAATACGACCTTTTATCTAAGCCAGAAGCTGAAATAGAGGTACATCGACAACACGAGACCCAGGACAACCACAGTACCGATGACATCCCACTTGTTCCAACTCGCCCGGTTCTCCTCCTTATCCTTCTGAGTCGCAGTCGCAAATGTCAGACCGGATATTTTCTCCTCATCCGGTTTCTCGGTCATGAGAGAAACCGCCACGACGATGAGGACACTGATCCCGAATAGCCACCCGGAAGCGAATAAAAAGTTGTATTCACCGATAGCCACAAGCCAGTCCGGTCCCAATATTTTTTCACCGCCGACCAGGGCTTGAATGGTCAGTTTAAGCATGCCCAGAATGAATCCCGACCCAAGACCGACCACAGCCCCTTTGCTGTTGATCCGCTTGGAAAACAATCCCAGAAGAAATACTGCCGTGATAGGCGGTGCAAGGTACCCCTGGACACTCTGCAGGTATTGGTAGAGTCCTCCCCCGGAGATCTTGGGCATTATGGGAATCCAAAGAATTCCCAGGACCACAACAATCCCGGTGGCAATACGTCCGACTGTAACGAGTCGTTTCTCTGTGGCCTTTGGATTAATTTTCTCATAGATATCTACGGTGAAAAGGGATGCACAGGAATTGAACAGGGACGAGAGGGAACTCATCAGCGCGGCCAACAATCCACCGACGACCAATCCCCGTAAACCAACGGGTAATAGTGTGGCCACCATGATGGGAAATACCTGATCGCCGTTGATCACTTCCTGTCCGTTTACCATCCTGGTGGGTATCTGGATCAACCCCTTCTGGTGCAATGCGTAACCAATAAGACCCGGAAGGATAAAAATCAAAACAGGCCAGACTTTCAAAAAGCCCCCCCAAATAGCGCCCCTCCGGGCATCCCTGAGGTTTTTTGCTGCCAATGTCCGTTGAACAATATATTGATCCGTACACCAGTACCAGATCCCCACAATCGGCGATGCGATGAGGATACCCAGCCAGGGGAAGTCCGGATGACTATTGGGCCGCCAGAGACTGAAATTTTCAGCATTCGCTCGACAGATCTCCTGGAGCTCGGCCCAGCCACCCAGCTTTTCTAAACCGAAAGCCGTGATGAAGACAGAACCGATGATTAAAATAAAAGCCTGAGCCGTATCCGTGTATACCACTGCCCGTAATCCGCCAAACACCGTATATATACCCGTCAGGATGACAGTGGCAAGCGCACCCACCCAGAACGCATTCTGAGGTGTCCCGAACATATCGGGCAATAATACACCGAAAACCATACCACCGGCATAAACAGTGACCGATACTTTTGTGAAAACATACGCAACCAGGGATACG
>CAZYTI010000850.1:0-2858 GCA_964650065.1 uncultured bacterium | reverse complement strand
CACTCACCCAACTTTTAACATACAAGCACCATGATGGCTTCTGCATGTTCGACACGAAATTTACCGATTACAAAATCACCGACCCCGAGTGTCCCTTCAGTGTCCACGCAAAGGCCAATGTCACAAAAGAGATTTTTGAAGCATTCCGGAAGGAAGACTTCATGACCGGTGCCTATTTTTCCAAACCGGACTGGCATTGTGAACACTACTGGTGGCCCAATTTTGCCACACCCGATCGAAATGTGAATTATGATATTCAAACCTATCCCGAACGGTGGAAAAAGTATGTCGAGTTTACCCATAACCAAATCGATGAATTGATGAGTGATTATGGTCGTGTGGATATACTCTGGTTCGATGGGGGCTGGGTACAGCCGCTGAGCGAGGAAGCGATCAGTCGATATATCAACAGCCCCAATTATAAATTCACACGAATCCAGAGCCAGGATGTCGATATGGCAGGGATCGTCCGCAAGGCGAGGGCAAAACAGCCCGGACTCATTGTGGTGGATCGGGCCGTTGAAGGCCCCCATCAAAATTATCTAACGCCTGAAAATCGTGTGCCGGATAAAATGCTTCCCTATCCCTGGGAATCTTGTATCATCATGGGGGGCGGTTGGTCATATACGCCTGATGCCAAATACAAGTCGTCCCGGGAGCTCGTTCATATGCTGGACGATATCGTGGCCAAGGGGGGGAATTTACTGCTCAACATCGGTCCGGGACCCGATGGAACCTGGCACGAGGACGCGTATGACCGGTTGAAAGCCATCGGGCAATGGATGAAAGTCAATGATGAGGCGATTTACGACTCCCGTCCCATTGCACCATATAAAGAGGGGAAAGTCTGCCTGACCAAGCAGGCGGATGGAACGGTTTATGCCATCTATTTGGGGGATGACGATGAAAAAGGACCGCCATCCAAGATCTGGTTGTCCACAATCAATCCGGCGGATGACGCCGAGATCACGCTTTTGGGTGACGATGAAATTCTTACCTGGGAAAAGGTGGGTAAAGGATTTCTGGTGAAAATACCGGAAAGGATTCGAAATAGACCTCCCTGCAACTACGCATGGACTGTTAAGATTTCGAACCTTCAATAATCGATGGTCCTGATTGGAGAAATCGTCATGAAAAAATGGTTTTGTATATTTTCTTTGTTTTTTTTGTTGTGTCCACACCTGATTGAGTCCCAAACGCTTGAATCCTATCAACAAAAAAAACAAAGGATGCAGTGGTTCAAAGATGCGAAGTTAGGTATTTTTATCCATTGGGGTATCTATGCGGTCAACGGAATCGATGAGTCATGGGCCTTCTTCAATGGCTATATTTCCTATGATGACTATATGAAACAATTGGATGGTTTTACTGCTAAAAATTACGATCCGGATCGATGGGCATTGCTGATTCAAGAGAGCGGGGCCAGATACGCCGTGCTGACATCCAAGCACCATGATGGCGTGGCCCTCTGGAAAACAAAAGAGAGTGATCTTAACGTGGTTGCCAAAACTCCGGCAGGCAGGGATTTGATTGATCCTTTTTGTAAGGCCTTACGAAAGCATGGGATAAAAGTTGGCTTGTATTATTCCTTATTGGATTGGTCCCATTCCGATTATCCCAATTTTCTTAATGATAAAAAACGATACGATGAAGATCCCGATAGATGGGATCGATTTATGAAGTTTAATTTTGGTCAGATCGAGGAACTCTCGAAACACTTCAAACCCGACTTGTTCTGGTTTGACGGGGATTGGGAACAAAGTGCTGAGAAATGGAAGGCACAGCATTTAAGGGAAAACCTGTTCACCTGGAATCCGAATGTCATCATCAATTCACGCCTCCGGGGATATGGGGATTATTCTACTCCTGAGCAGGGGCTTCCCGTGATTCGTCCTGAAAATGAATGGTGGGAGTTGTGCATGACCATGAACGATTCGTGGGGGTATCAGGGCAACGATAAAAATTACAAATCTGCCAACCAGATTATTCGTATTTTCATCGACTGCATCGCCAATGGAGGTAATCTGCTCCTGGATATCGGACCGAAGGAGGATGGATCCATACCCGAAGAACAAGTCGATCTTCTTAGGGCAATGGGAAGATGGACCTGGAAACATAGTGAAGCCATTTATGAGACGGTTGCAGGCATTCCCCATGGCCATTTCTATGGCCCAACAACATTGTCCCGGGACAGTACCACTCTATTCCTATTTCTCCATCACAAACCCAATGGTCCTGTCGTATTGAAGGGATTGAAGAATGCAGTGAATCGCATCCGAGTGGTGGGAAATGGTACGAAACTGCGGAGTAAAATTCTGGGCAAACAGTACTGGAGTGAGGTGCCGGGCATTCTTTATATCGATGTTCCTGAGCATGTGCTGGATGAGCAGGTCACGGTGATTGCGATACAATTAAAAGGCAAAGTCGAACTTTACAGGAGATAATTGGAATGAGATTTTTAAAATTTTGCAGTGTCTGGATAATTTTATGAATCCCTATCCCAGGGACGGGGGGTGCGATGAAGGTCCCTCATAGTTTCAACTGGATGAATTGTTAAATGCAGAAATCAGGCATTTGAAAACGGTATACGTTCTTTATGATAGGGAAAAATTCAAGATCGATGTTGAAACGATTCCCCTTGAGGATGCCAGACTCCAAGCCTCTTGGGGGGATATGCTGTATCGGATGGTATTTACGGCAAGGCAAACAGCTCTCAAGGATGAATTTCGATTTGTCATTGAACAGGAATAGGAGGCTAACGTGTATGCATCCTACAGCCAGAAATATCCGGATGAATTAAAGATCGTGGGTGTGGCAGAACCCATCGACTACCGGAAAAGGTCATTGCCCAGACCTGG
>CAZYTI010000849.1:0-2862 GCA_964650065.1 uncultured bacterium | reverse complement strand
GACGAATCTGGATAGAACTTCCAGGACAACGCAAAATAACAGGACAATAAGAGATGTCCCTGCCATAATTCCTTCAAAGTAAAGCAAGATTTTCCGAAAACCAGTCATTTGATTAGAGATTATTCGAAATAAGCATTTCCCCCTCCCCCTGCCCCTCCCACCATGAGAGGGGAGAATCGATCCACCACTATGAGAGGGGAGAATCGATCCCCCTCCCTTGATAGGAGGGGTTAGGGGAGGGTGATCTACTTAAGTCAACGACATTGGGGTGAGGGTGAGGGAATTAAACAACTATCTTTTTCCTCACATACCTCTGATCTTCTCTATATAATCCATCCCACCCACATCATCAGCATTTTCTTCGTAAACGCTTTTAATGTTTTCACTCCATTTTTCAAAATCATCGGGAACATATATGGTAACACCATGCTTGTTCTTTAGCTCATCAAACAAGCTTTTTTCCATTTCGACAAAAAGATTTCTCTCGTAGTCCTGGGCAATTTTAGCTGCTTCGAGAATATCTTTTCGATCACTTTCTGACAATTTATCCCAGGTAATTTTGGATATCAGGAAGTTATGCCAGCTAAACACATACATAATCCTGGTGTAATGGGGTGAACTCTCAAAAAATTTCATAGATTTGTAACTCATTCCTGTCCCTTCACCACCATCCACAACACCCTGTTTCAGACTCAAGTACACATCGCCCCAGGGGATTGGTGTCGCCATTGCGCCGAGAGCTTTCCATGCCGCTACCAGGACTTTGTTTTCCATCGTTCTGATCTTTTTGTCTTTTAGCTCGCTCAGGTTTCTAATAGGCATTCTTGAATAGAGGTCACGAGAACCTCCGTAACAATACCCGAGTTTTATGAACCCTGCTTTTTCAAGGTCCTTCTCAAGCTCTTCTCCTATTTCACTATCCATGACCCTGAAGAGATGGTCTGCATCTTTGAACAAGAAGGGGAGTGAAAATACCTTGAAACCCTGGACAAACCCGGCAGTCAAGGCTGATGTAATTGTAGAGATATCTACCGAACCAATTTGGACACCTTCTAATAAATCACGCTCACTGCCCAGTTGTCTTGCAGGAAATATGTTCACAACAAGATTATCATTTCTCTTTTCCAGTTCTTCCTTAAACTTCAGTGCCATCTTATGATAGGGATGATCCTCTTGCAAAACATGTCCGAATTTCAGTTCTGTTTTGCAATAAGCTGCTTGAGGCACAGCCAAAAGAATTGCTACTGCTAAAATAATCAGAAAAATTCTTCCTCCGACTTTCATTTTGAACCTCCTTGTAAATGTTTTCTATTGTTTTCCAATAGAAATGATTAATTGAAGAACGTTCACTAAATTATCAGACTTTTTAAAATCTAAAACGAATTATTCCATTGTCAAGAAAAATCACTCAGCATTTGTTGGTTTTAAAGTTCTCACAGCAAGTTCGACATCGTTTACAAGCACACCATCGATTCCGAGGTTCTTTAGTTCAAGAAGCCTTTCTGAAGATGTCTCGCCAATATTGTTTGGGGGATCGCCGGTCATCGCCCATACTGGTTTTCCATAGCTATGCACCAGATCAATTCTGTTTTTTGTTATCCAGGCATCCCAGAGTCTGATGATTTCAACTCCTGCGGCGATAAAATCGGAAATATCTTCAGGAGAAGGAATGAAACCCAGGGTACGAATATTGGGATCCTTTTCCTTCACCAGACGAAGAGCATCAAGGGAGGTTATCCCTAAAATTACTTTTAAGGAGAGAGCACTTCTTTCGATTATCTCTAACGTTGGGAGGATTCCTTCATGTTTTTTCTTAATATGGATTAAAATGGGAAAATTTCCTTTGCTTTTCTCAAGGGTCAATTCCAGAGTTGCAAGACATGATGTCTGCTGTTTACCATACTCCAAAGAAAGGAGTTCTGTTGAATCTACCTCATTGACGTTCTTGTCAATTGAAAAGAGACGTTTCAGGTTATCATCATGAATAACAATCGGCACTCCATCCTTGCTCAGTCGCACATCGATTTCAGCCACATCTGCCCCAATCTGAAATGAATGCTTGATTGCATCAACGGAGTTTTCCGGATAAACTCGATCTCCAGCTCTGTGTGCAATGATGATCATAGAGTCTTTCCTCCAAAATGCCATGTTCTCTTCTTAACCCAAAAAACTGAATAATATTACTGAGCGTTCGCTTTTTGGATTTCAAAGAGCTTAAATTCATCCTTCTGCTCTCTTTGCCCAAAATAGAGAATCATCTCCAAAATGACTTCTGAATTCACCTTCAATCGTCTCGGCATCCTTGAGTTTTATCCAACCACTCCCATTGGCAGGATCACACTCATCGTTGCCATCCCAGGTAAACTCAAATCGGTTTCCATCGGCATGTTCAACGACTTTCCCATCTATTTGACCTGAAACCAAACCGAATTGAAAGTCACCAAGATTCCTGGAATCTATTTCAATATATGCTTGAACTTCCATATTGAAATAGTCTTCATCCCACGTTTCCATCTCATAAATATACCATTTACCTATAAATTCTGTATTCGATGTGCTATGCGATCCCATTTTTCCTGTTCCTCCTTTTCATAAAACAGAGGGTTGGACCTATTTTCTTTCCCTTATTTCACGGGTTTTCAGCAGAATTTCTCCCTCAACCTCTCCTATGAAGGAGATCTCTATCCCGATTCACCGATATACAGGCTAAAGAAATAGGTCCACCCCTCATAAATTAATGAGAAATAGTTAAATTGATCACTTTTATCTATCGTTGATAATTGTAAGATAGGCATCACCACCTTCCTTAATTAGTGTCCATCTTTAAATGCTAAGTCTACATAATTTTATGAGACATCGTGA
>CAZYTI010000848.1:0-2865 GCA_964650065.1 uncultured bacterium | reverse complement strand
GTAGAAGGGATCAGCGCAGTCGAGAAGGAAGTATACCAGGTGAAGAACCAGAGTCCCAAACACAAGATTGCGTTTCCCATCAAACTCAACGACCGACTCACGGGTCTGCGCAGGCATCTGGAAGCGGGAGACGGTCCACCCCCCAGGGCATATTACCATGTATTCGAGGAACTCTCGGCCGAATTGAAAGTACAGCTGGACGCATTAGAGGAAATACTTCAAAAGGAGATACCGAGCATCAATAAAGAGTTGAAACGTCTGGACCTGGACACAATCATCCCAATGGAATTGTGACATCTCACCACTATCTAACCGTGAACGCATATGTCCTGACCGTATGTGCGCTGAAATATCCCAGAGCATTGTTGCTCAAATTGGAGGTTGGATTGAATAATGTGACAGGGAACATGACGACATCGACATCATCTCCATCCTTATCGCTGTCAATGATCATATTAAGGGTATTCCAGAATTTGAACATGGCTTCATCGATGGTAAACATTTCAATCCTCACATAATCATTTAACAACAAAACCGAATCAAAGTCGTCCATCACGATCTGTTCTCCATCCGTATATTTTCCGTGATAGAGGATATATTTGTTGTTGTATAAATATCCATTGACATAGACTTTAAAGAGACAATAATCGTCGACACCCTTTCGATCCGTAAAGTAAAGGGATAGAAAGGCAATTTCCTCTACCCAGGGATCGGGGTATTTGGTGTACCTCACTGAATCCAATGCCACAGGATGCGGCATCCTGGAAGACGCCGTATAGGTTTCACCATCCACAGTGGCATTCAGCGTATACGTTCGGCCGGGTACACCTTGCAACCAGTGCGTCTTATAAATACCCGGATCCACTTCAACAAGCGTTTCTGAATGACCCGCATTGTCATACACTGTCACTTCTGCGTTGTAAACGGGAGGAAAAATACCCTCTTTAAAGGGACTGTCCCGCCTGTTGATCTCCACCGTATAGGGCGCATTCCCATCGGTGATGGAACCTTCGACCACGATCTGTGATTCGATATCGTACAAATCCACATCGATAACATCCTGGTGACATGACAGACCGGCTAATAAAAAAACGAATGGAAAAATGACATGTTTTGTTATACGGAATGCGATGTAAAAAAACTTACCCTTAAACATATGTTTCCTCAAAATTCAAAGTTACAGGTTATGGATGGAAAAAAGGAAAACAGGGACAAGCGGACCGTCTCAGTCAAATCCGGCCGATTCCCTTTCTGTCGAAATACCAGAGCATAGGCATTCCTCCGTCCATATGCATTGTACAGAGAAAAATTCCATGAACCTCCCCGTTTCGTATGCAAAGTAAAACTAAAATCGAGTCGATGGTAGGCTTGCATTCGATAAGCATTCCGTTCTGTATATGCATCGATGACATGTCCGTCCATTTCGTATTTTCCACTGGGTATGGTGACTGCATCTCCGGTGAAATAGACCCAATTCATAGAAAAAGTCCATCGCCTGTTGATTCTGTAAATACCGACCAAAGAAATATCATGGGGTCGATCATATCGGGCAGGGAAAGGTTCTCCTCCGTTAATATCAGGAAATTGTCTCAATGTCTTGGACAGGGTATATCCTATCCACCCTGTCAGTCTTCCCAAACGCTTTCTCAATAAAAACTCAACCCCATATGCCCACCCCCTACCAAACACGAGTTCCGATTCAAAAAAGGTACCCAGGAAAACATTAGCACCATTCTTAAAATCGGTGAGGTTCTGCATATCCTTATAGTAGGCTTCAACAGATATTTCATAACGATTGTCGTCCATGTTTCGAAAATAACCGAAAGACACCTGATCCGAACGCTGAGGCTTGACTCGTGTACTGCTGGGCTGCCACACATCCAAAGGCGTACCAGACGTAGAACTTGAGAGGAGATGGATATATTGAAAATTGCGGGCAAATCCCAATTTCACCGAACTCATTGAATTCATTAAAAAATTGGCCATGAGACGGGGCTCAAATCCGGTATAGTACTTACTCTCTTTTTCGTGAAAATCAATTACAGGTGGCTCATCCACTTCACTGAAATCAAAAATATCCGGCTGTCCCTCGACCGAGAACAGCGTATATCGCAAACCATAATCCAATCGCAGTCTTTCCAGGGGTTGGAATTCATGCGATAGATAAAAAGCACTCTCATGGGCCTTTCGTTTTCCTATGGTAACGTCAAAATCCTCGTCACCCCGTGTCTTCACCTGTCCCGGTAAAAAAGAATGATGGATATAATTCAATCCGAAGTTGATAGTATTTTTTGCATCGAGAAAATATTGAAAATCTTCCTTCAGCGTCACATCGTGAATCTTGGAAATCACATCGACCGATGTGTCATCATCATCGGGATGAACACGGGTCACATATTTAAAACTACTGTAAATGAAGGATGTGTTTGAGAATAATTTATTGCTGAAAAGATGGTTCCATCGCAATGTGGCGGTCTTGTTTCCCCAGTAAACATCCACAATATCAGAAAAACCGAGGCCATCCCGACCGAAATATCCGGAAAGATAAATACGATCTTTATCACCCATGCTGTAGTTCGTTTTTAAATTGAAATCATAGAAAAACAATCTCGATTGTTTGACATCTTCATTCCCCAATAACTTCATGAAGAGATCGGCATACGTTCTCCTGCCTGAGATAATATAGGACCCTTTGTCTTTGGCCAATGGCCCCTGCATGGTCAATCTCGAAAATATTAAACCCACACCGCCATTCCCGGTGAATCGTTTTAAATTACCTTCATTCATTTGAATATCAATGACAGAACTGAGCCTTCCCCCATATCTTGGGGGTGCAGAACCCTTGATCAATTTGACATCTTTAAT
>CAZYTI010000847.1:0-2867 GCA_964650065.1 uncultured bacterium | reverse complement strand
ATTGATAACGGAGGGAATATCAGTGAATTGTCGAATATTGCCGAAACACTGACCGCTGATGGAGAATCTTCTGAACCAATCAATGATCTTGTATTCGTTGGTGGTACCGAGACAACGGTGACCCTCTCCTGGAAAGCCCCGCGTGACAGAGGGCCTACAGGCCGGTTGGCCAGATATGAAATCCGGTACTCAGAAAATAGAGAACAAATCGAGCAATGGAACCGGGCCAAAAAAGTTAAACAAGCTATTGTTCCGGGAGAGCCGGGGAATGTCGAATCGATTGTGATTGAAAAGTTATCTCCTAACAAGCGATATTACGTGGCTATCAAAGCAAAAGACCAGAAAGGGAATATCTCGGAAATATCTAATATTGCGGTGGCAGACACGACTGACACCATTCCGCCGAAGCCGGTTACCGATCTGACAGCGCAAGCAACGACCGAACATTCTGTGACATTATCGTGGACAGTAACGGAAGATGATCTCGCGCATGATACCCCTGAAGTGTATGAAATACGCTACAATCTCGAAACAATTAATGAGATGAACTGGGATATGGCCGAGCTTGTCGCCCCGCCTGGTATCGCGGCTTTGCAACCATCTGCCCCCAACATTCAAATGAACTATACGGTCACTGGATTGGCGGAGAATACGACATATTATTTGAGCATACGCTCGATTGATACTGGTGGAAATATGTCTCCCCTGTCAAACGTTGTGGTGGCTCGCACGAATGATATTACACCACCTCAGGCAATCGTTGACTTACAGGCGATCTTCCCGACTTCGAATAGTGTCATGCTTTCCTGGACGAGTCCTTCGGACGAAGCTACCGGGCTTTCTGAGACACCCTCCTCCCCGCCATCAAGGAAGGACTACTCCTCCCGGGAGGGGACAGAAATTGCTCCGGCAGATGAGGTGGCATCACCCGATGTGGCGGATTTATCGATCGGTACGTATGATATCAGATATTCCACAACTCCTCCGAGCGGTGGCATCCTGGATGAACAAACCTGGGAAACCGTAGAAAAGGTGCTGGTACCTCCGGAAGCGCAGTTTCCGGGAGCTATCGAAGAATTCGTCGTAAGAAATCTCGAACCAGGCAAGATCTATTATTTTGCTATTAAAGCCGTAGATCGGAGCGGGAATAGTTCAGCGATTTCCAATACGGTGATAGAAGCAACTCTTCCCTTCGACTCCGCTCAGGGCAGGCTGCCGGAATCGGAAACGAGATCGCTGGCGGATTATACCTGGGAAATCCAGCAAGGAAAAGAGATCGGAGAAATTAACAAAGATGGTTCCGGAATTTTCAGGATGGCTCAAAAGCCTGGTTCTCGAGGAGCAGCTTCCCCCCTCGAAGGAGGCAAGGGAGTGTCTCCCATCACGGCCGCATATCCTCAGGGCAATAAAACCTTGCTAATTAGACAAAGTGAACTGGCATTTCAAATGAAAAGCACTCAGAGGTTTGCCATCTATGTGAAGGTACAGGCGGAGACTGGCGAGTTTTACCACCTCTGTTATACTACCGATTTCGGAATTGCAGGTCGTGACAGGTCAATCGTAGAGCATGGAGACCAACTCCAAACCCCGGCGGCTCCGGCAGTCCGGCCTCGAAAGCGTATAGAGAACTACGTCTTTTTCCCGATTGATCCGGAGATCCTTGATAATGAGTGGCACGATATCCGCCTGAATCTTGCACAACACCTGTTAGAGGGAATGGGACAGGCGTATGATGGAACTACACGTTTTTCTCTCCGGGGGGATGATCTCTCGTTTAGAGGAATGACAATGCAAGGCCCGGTATTCACAAAAGTTACTGATTTTGATGATCGACGAAACCCGTTAGAAAGCGGCTGGAATATCCATTTTGGCAGTGGAACGGTTCAAGTGGTTAGAGAACCTGCTCTGAGTCCTTCGGCTTCGCTCAGGATGGACTCCGTCGAAAGGAGCACCGTCGAAGGAATCGCAGTAGGGACGAAACAGGATAACTCATTCCTTTTTGTCAAAGCTGAAAGTCACAGAGGTATTGTGGTTACCTACCCCAAAGACGCAACCGGCCGATTGTCTGATAAGCCCTTCTTCCTGGCGAATGTTAGGGCTGTGGGTGCTTTTAAAATAATCCTGAAAGTGCGTACAAAGGATAACCGTGAATATTATCTTGCTTATCTTCCGAGTGCGGATCTTCGGCAAGCAGGTATCTCAGGAAATTATATTTACTTGCCTTTGCAAGCTAAGTTCGACGAAGCTGGCAATTGGATGTTGATCCAGGCCAATATCGAACAAGACCTTCGCGACAATCAGCTCGATTACGCGTACACCAGTTGGATATCGTTCCACGGCGAGGAATTTAGTATCGACAACGTCCGCTTCAGCACCGCTGTTCTTGAGACTGCAATAGAATAACCCAAAAACCGGAAAAACCAGGTTTCTCTGAGAAACCTGGTTTTTTACATACCGAAAAATTTCGACCTGTAAATTCCTTTAATTTCTGAATCGCCGATAGTCATGTAAAAGATAAAAGAGGTGAAATTACGCTTTAGATTCTTTTATGCCCTTTTTACTTCGTACAAGGATAATGCCCCAAATAACCAAACCCGCTCCGACAATTTGTGGAAATTCTAATCCTTCGTGCAAGAAGATAAATGCCAGCAGAGGGGCTATAACAACCTCAAACGACGCAATGATACTTGCTTTACCGGCTTCAAGGTGATGAAGACTGCCGATATAACAGGCACTTGCTAATATCGACGGGATAAGAGCATGGAGAAAGAACCAGAACCAGCCCTGTATCGGATAGCGCACCTGTAGAAGGACCTGGGGCGTTCGGAAGATAATAAGGAAAAGAGTCCCGAACCCTAAGGCGTAAA
>CAZYTI010000846.1:0-2874 GCA_964650065.1 uncultured bacterium | reverse complement strand
ATCACTGTTCGGCACATTCTCACCCACACTTCGGGAATTCGTCACTATAGAAACAACGATTTCGGTACCCAAAGGGTTAAAGAAAAAATCCACTACGATTCCCTGCAAGCAGCCATCGAAATCTTTAAGGATGACACATTGCTGTTCAAACCTGGAGATTACTATCTATACTCTTCCTATGCATCCAACCTGATGCAGGGAATTATAGAGGGTTTAACAGGCATGGGCTTTGAAGAATATCTTAGAAAATACGTCTGGGAACCTGCGGGAATGCTCAGCACGGCATTCGATGTTCCCGAGCGGATTGTTCATAACCGGGGCAAAGGATACTCACGTAACAAGCAGGGTATACTTACAAACATACAATACGCCAATGTCAGTTACAAATATGCAGGAGGGGGCATTATATCCACATCTGAGGATTTGGTCCGTTTTGGAATAGCCCTGAATAACGGGACATTGTTGAAACCGGAAACACTGCGTATGATGTATACCGTTCAGGTCGATCCGGTGATGCGATTCAATCCCAGGGGAGAACCCGAGAAACAGAATCATAAACAGGCCCTCAGCTGGCCCATTCGGACCGACGCCCAGGGGCGCGATTTTCCCAGCCATACCGGCACGGTCAAGGGATGCCGGTCTTATCTTCTCAACTATCCCGAAGAAAATCTCGTGGTGGCCCTTATTGCCAATATCGTCCCTTTGGATTCCCCCAAGTATGGAAACGCCATCGCCCAGATGTTCCTTCCCCCGACAAACAAAGGAATTAAGAAATGAGCATTAGACAATCACAATTTTATAAACTTCGGACTGCTGATCACTGGAAAACGATTCTCTAAGGCCAGAAGCCAGTAACCAGAAACCAGCAGCCAGAAACCAGAAAAAGGAGGCTAAATTGAAAACAATGAATAAACATTCACGTCAAACCACACTATTAATCAGTGTCATCATTCTAATGGGACACTTCACTACAACCCTCGTTGGACAGGATGTGTATCCGGAAAAGCAGCTCGTTCTCGACTATTTGAATAAATCCAAAGTCGTAGAACAATTTGGAAAGATCTCCGATGCCATCTGGTCATATGCCGAGTTGGGACTCCAGGAATTCAAATCCTCCAAACTCCTGGCAGAAACGCTGAAAAAGGCTGGCTTCAAAATCGAAATGGACCTCGCCGGCATGCCAACATGTTTCGTGGCCACGTATGGAGAGGGGAAACCGGTCATCGGTATCCTGGGTGAATATGATGCCCTTCCCATGCTCTCCCAAAGGGGACGCAAACCCCAACAGGATCCTCTGGTCGAAGGAGCACCCGGCCATGGATGCGGTCACAACACCATGTGCACCGCTGCAGCAGCCGCTGCCATCGCCGTCAAAGAGGCCATGGATAAATATAAAATCAAAGGAACCATAAAAGTCTTTGGATCTCCTGCCGAGGAAACGGTCATCAGCCGGCCCCATATGATCCGGGCCGGTCTCTTCGATGATGTGGACGCGGTCATCGACAACCACAGCAGCAGTAAATTCGGCACGAGTTATGGGGTCGGAGGCAACGCCCTCATCTCGGCGATTTTTACCTTCAAAGGCATAACCTCCCACAGCGCGGGCGCCCCCTGGAAGGGACGCAGTGCCCTGGATGCCGTGGAACTCATGAACATCGCTACCAATTACCTGAGAGAACACCTTTTCTACACATATCGGTTGCACTATATCATCATGGAAGGAGGAGAAGCGCCCAACGTGGTTCCGAACAGGGCCAGTGTCTGGTATTATGTTCGCAACAGTGACGATAAGGTCGAAGAGATGTATGAAAGGGTAGTCAACTGTGCCAAAGCCGCTGCCCTGGCCACCGGTACCGAACTTTTCGATATCCGGACCATCGCTGCCGTACATCAACGCAACGCCAACAAAGCGGCGGCAGAGTTGTTTCAGAAAAACATCGAGCTGGTGGGCATGCCGGAATGGACCGAAGAAGAACAAGTATTCGCCAAAACCCTGCAAAAAGAACTGGGCAAAGAAGAGAAAGGCATGCCTACCTATGTGGACACCCTGAAGGATCCCAGCAATAGAACCTTCGTGGGAGGAGGTTCTTCCGACGTGGGTGACGTGACCCTCATTACTCCCACAGCCACCATCCGCTTTCCCGGCCAGGTTCCGGAAGCCATCGGGCACCACTGGTCCTGTGTCGCCGCCACATACGGCTCGACCTCCTGGAAAGGACTGAACGCCGGCGCCAAGGCCATGGCCGCATCGGCCATCGACCTCATGACAAAACCGGAAGAACTGAAGAAGCTGAGAGATGAATTTGAGGCATATTCCAAGGACCATCCTTATAGATCGTTCCTCCCGGAGGATGCAAAACCCCCTCTCGACTTGAATGAAGCCTTAATGAATAAATACCGTCCGCTTATGGAGAAGGCCAATATTGAGAAATAGAACACGGATCGAACAGATCAAACGGATTAAAACGGATATTCATGGACATTTAATAATCCGTTTTAATCCGTTTAATCCGTGTTCCATCGGTATTGTGTAACATAAATAATATTAATAAGTTCTCTGTGTGCTCTGTGGTTAATCTTTGACAATAGTGCTCCATCCAATAGGAGGATAAAATGCACAAAAGGCCCGTATTCTATTTCATCATATCTTTTTTTATCACAATCCAGATCGCCCCAGCCCAGATCCCAAAACCGGAAAAGATACTGGGATTTGAGATCGGGACACCGAAAAAAGTCGCCGATATGCACCAGATCTTAGATTACTTCCAGCGTCTCGGCAATGCCAGCGATCGCGTTCTGGTCAGGGAACTCGGTAAGACCACGGAGGGGAATCCTTTCATCGCGGCCATCATCACATCCAGGCAGAACCATAAC
>CAZYTI010000845.1:0-2878 GCA_964650065.1 uncultured bacterium | reverse complement strand
GAGTAAAGGAGATGAATATCCATGGGATTTAAATATTGTCTCTAATAAAACGCATCCTGAAATCCCAACAACAGCAAGGTGGAGATGTTCATTTTCTAAATAGATCCGCGGCTTAAGAAGGTATTCATTATGAATATGAAACTTAAAAATCAGATAATAGCAGGGGCACTGATTATTCTTGCAACGAATATGCTTTTTTCTGTAATAGGCGCGACTATTGTCATCAATTTACAAAATCGTGAGATCGCATTCGAACGAGTTGAAAAATCATTCAATGTCGTCCGCAGCGCTTTGCTGGAAGACCAAAACAAGCTTTTATCCAATGCTATTCAAATAGTTGCGTCACATAATATCAGCGACAACCTGAGATATTTAATAGAAAATAAATCCTTCTTCACATTTCGTTTGCAAAAGCCGGTTTATTTAGAGACGACCAAAGCGATCTATAATTTTAGCCTGAGAAATAATGTCTGCGAATCAACTATTTATGATCTGAATGGTGCTTTGCTGGCATTTACTATTATTAATACCGATGGCAGCCATTTGGGTTTTGTACACGATCAAGAAACCATCCAGACCACCTTTTTAAAACCGGGTGAAGAACTGAGATCTGATTTGTGGAAAAAAAAGAACTCCCTCAATAATATTGGATTGACCATAAAGAATATTGATGTGCCCGAACAAAATGCCGTCAAATTTGAAAGTATAGATAATTCATTATTTTTAGTTTCGTATGTCCCAATAATGGGGAAAACATACAATCAGAAAACGGATAAAATGGAGCCAAAGCAATTAGGTTTCCTAAAGGCAAAACGTAAGATCGATAACGCATTTGTTATAAAAATGTCTGAATTGATCAGTGCCGATATTAATATTTTCACCAAAGAAGGATTAAGCATAGGCACTCTACCCAATTATAAAAAGCTTGATCTGACAAAATTTATCGAAGAGAAACGTCAATTCTCCCTTCAGAAGCAAAAAGTTATACTTGATAGGGTGGATTTAATTGACAACAGTTATGACCCTGTTGATTTAGTCCCATATTTGATTTCTTGCCGCAATATATTGTGGCCCGCAAGTAACGCCCACGCTATATAGTGTGCCTCATTTTCTAAGAAGCCACTAAATCAACGGGCTCAGTTATTTCCAGGGGATTTTACCCATTTATGCCGATTCTATCTTTACGGCGGCGATAGTGTCTCTTTATTCGGAAGATATTACAAAGGCCAATACGTTTCAAATGATAAAAGTCCTGATTTTCGTAGGTCTTGGAAGCATTTTACTGATTGTGCCTATTGCCTTTTTCTTATCTCAGAGCATCGCCAGGCCGATCACCTATCTTCGGGATGCCATGCAACAAATCAGGAAAGGGGAATTGGGAGGAAAAGTTAATATCCAAAGCCAAAGCGAAATTGGCGACCTTGCCGCAAGCTTTAATCATATGTCTGTAGAATTAGCTGATTATTATGACCAAATTGAAACCAAGAAAGAACAGCTCCAAGCGATTATTGATAACACAACGTCTGTAATTTATCTGAAGGATATAAATAGTAGATACATTCTTATTAACCGTCAGTTTGAATCTCTCTTTCATATCACTAAAGCAGATATTGTAGGCAAGACTGACTATGACATTTTTCCTAAAGAAATGGCTGAGGCGTTTAGAATAAACGACCAAAAGGTGATAGATTCCAACTCACCTCAAGAATTGGAAGAATTTGCTCCTCACGACGATGGAGTTCATACTTATATTTCCATCAAGTTCCCAATTTACGATTCGTCAAAGAATATTTACGCGCTGTGCGGTATATCTACCGATATTTCCGAGCGTAAAAAAACGGAAGAGTTGCTGGAAAATTACAATCAGAAATTGGAGCAAACCGTTGAAATACGAACGCAAGAGTTAAAAATAGCAAAAGAACAAGCAGAACGAGCGAATCAAGCAAAAAGTCAATTTCTCGCCAACATGAGCCATGAGTTGCGTACTCCCTTGAATGCTATTCTAGGATTCTCCGAACTGATGATCCGCGACCCCGCCCTTTCCCGTGAACAGCGGGGCAACCTTAAAACCATTGGCCGGAGTGGCGAGCATCTACTCTCACTGATCAATGATGTGCTTGAATTTTCAAAAATCGAAGCCGGCAGAATAGAACTGAATCCGGAGAGTTTTGATTTACATCACCTCCTTCTCGGCCTTGAAGAGATGTTCCGGTTGCGCGCCCGGCAGAAAGGGCTTTCCCTGGTCTTCGAGCGCGATACCGATGTTCCACAATTTATTCGTACAGACCAAAGCAAGCTCCGGCAGATCCTGATCAACCTTCTCGGTAATGCGGCAAAATTTACTGAAACCGGAGGAATAGCCCTGTTAGTCACAAGCAGAGAGATGGGCATGAAGATGCAATCCGGCGAGTGTCTCCTGCATTTTGAGGTTGTTGACACTGGGACGGGAATTTCAAAGGAGGAGCAGGGCAAGATTTTCGATGCCTTTTTTCAAACCGACGGCCAGCGTTCGGCCCAGCAAGGAGCCGGTTTGGGGCTTCCCATCAGCAAGAGATTTGCCGACCTGATGGGCGGAGTGTTGGAGGTGAACAGTGAGGTTGGCAAAGGAGCGCGTTTCACTTTCGATATACCGGCAGAACTTGCAGACGGCGCTGATATCGAATTATCACGAAAGACGCACCGGGTGATTGCTCTGGAAGCCGGTCAACCGGACTTTCGCCTGCTGGTGGTTGAAGATAATGAAAACAACCGCAACCTGCTGGTCAAGCTTCTGCAGACTGTGGGATTCGATGTGCAGGAGGCCGTTAATGGCTGGGATGCCATCGAGATATGGAGGAGATGGCAACCGCACCTCATCTGGATGGACATGCGCATGCCG
>CAZYTI010000844.1:0-2878 GCA_964650065.1 uncultured bacterium | reverse complement strand
CCCCCTGCCGACTGATTTTCTGATAACCTGATGCGCTTTGATAAAATATGATTAATTTTTAATAAAGGGAAATGTCTGAGATAAATGCAAAATAATCCGCCAAAATATTCTCGATGGATTCTCGAAAGATTTTTGAACAAGACCAATCATGGGGCCGCTCTGGGGGATCTGGAGGAGGAGTTTGAATGTCTCACTCAGGAGTTGGGTATAAAAAAGGCCGGACACTGGTACCGACTGCAGGTTTTGAAATCGATTCCACGTTTGATAAAGCATCATATCTATTGGAGTGCTTCTATGCTTAAAAATTACATCACGGTTGCGTTTCGGAACATCAAAAGACACAAGGCGTATTCTGTCATTAATATTTCGGGGCTGACAGCGGGAATGGTCTGCTGTATATTCATCATGCTATGGGTGCAGGATGAACTTCGATTTGACAGGTTTCATATCAATAAAAACTGCATTTTCCGGGTGATTTCTGAAGTCAGGAATCCGGGGAAGATTGTTCAAGAAGCGGGAACACATGCCCCGCTGGGTCCTGCATTAAAGGAAGAGTTTCCCGAGATCATCGATTTTACACGGTTTTTTCTCGTGGACCGCCAGATCATCCAATGGGAAGACAATGTCTTCAAGGAAGACCGGTTCGTTTTCACGGATCCGTCCATCCTGGACATGTTCTCTTTTGACCTGATTACGGGAGATCCGAAAACGGCATTGTCGGATCCCCATTCGGTCATCATCACAGAACAAATAAGCCGCAAGTATTTTGGTGATGCTTCCCCCATGGGGAAAATCCTCCAGGTCGAAAACTGGGGGAAGCTCACGGTTACGGGTGTGATTGCAATGCCCCCAAATTCTCACCTTCAGTGTGATTTTCTGGTGCCTTTCGAGTGCTTAAGCCAGAGTGGTTTCCCTCTGATCAATTGGTGGTGGTCGGGATTTTATACGTATGTGGTTTTAGAGGAAGCGGCAGACTATCTAACGGTGACCGATAAAATCAGCAATGTGGTCAAGAGGCACAATGAAAATGTGGACATAACTATATCCCTGCAGCCTTTACCAAGTATTCATCTCCATTCATCCAATCTGGCCTTTGACAATATGAATTTTTCAAAGGGGGACATCAAATATATTCAAATTTTTATCCCCATGGCGCTTTTCATTTTACTCATCGCGACCATCAATTTTATGAATTTAACCACGGCCCGGATGGCAATCAGGGCGAGAGAAGTGGGAATGAGAAAAGTCATCGGTGCGAAAAGGACCCACATTACGAAGCAGTTTTTAGGGGAGTCCATCTTCATCACCTTCATCGCTGTTTTATTGGCCGTTATTGTTGTATTCTTTCTTCTGGAACCCTTTAACACCCTTTCAGGTAAATCATTATCGATGGGATCTCTGGGAAATGTGAAGTCGATTTTGGCACTTTTCTGTATCGCTCTGGTCACGGGCTTCCTATCGGGATGCTACCCCGCATTCTTTCTATCGGCGTTTCAACCGGTGGCGATATTGAGAGGTAAGATGGGTTCTGCAAAGGTAGGGTCTCTTCTCAGACGCATTCTGGTGGTGTTTCAGTTCACCATTGCCATCGGACTGATTATTGGATCACTTGTCGTGTCGAATCAACTCAATTTTATGAAAAATATGAATCTTGGCTATGATAAGAAATCCCTCATATCCATTCAAGGGCCAAGAACTTTTGGTCGCACGTATGAATCATTTAAGACGTCCTTATTGCAAAATCCAAATGTACTGAGTGTCACTACCTCAATGCCATCGCCCATATCCATTGGGAACTGGGCGATTGAAGATATTGAATGGGAGGGGAAACAACCGGATCAGAAGGTATCGGTCGATCCTGTTTATGCGGGGTATGATTTTTTTAAAACCTTCCAGATGGAGATACTCCAGGGAAGGGCTTTTTCAAAAGATTATGCGATGGATGAGGCACAGGCCTACCTCATCAATGAGGAAGCGGCAAAATTGATGGGATTGGAATCACCCGTGGGTAAACAAATTGTCCTGGAAGGAAATCCAGGGACAATCATCGGCGTTGTGAAGAATTTTCATCATCGTTCTCTGCACAATACAATTGATCCTATCGTTTTCCGGTTTGGCCGAGCTTTTGAAATGGTGTTTATCAAAATCAATTCTGTCAATATGGACCAGACCCTAAAATTCATAAAAAATGTCTGGAATGAATTGGAGCCGAACCATCCATTCGCATACAATTTTTTAAGTGACAGCCTTGATAATATGTACAGAGCCGAAGCGCGGTTGGGTAGGATCTTTCAATATTTCACGCTCCTCGCTATCGTCATTTCCTGTCTCGGACTTCTGGGATTATCCTCATTTATGGCTGAGAGAAGAACCAAGGAGATTGGCATTCGGAAGGTGTTGGGAGCTTCGGTGTCGGGTTTGGTGAGACTTCTATCGAGAGAGTTTCTTGTCTTGGTTGGTCTGGCCAATATCATCGCCTGGCCAGTGGCTTATTTTGCTTTGAACCAATGGCTGCGGCAATTTGCCTATCGAGTCGGCTGGGGAATGGGTGTGTTTATCCTGGCCGGATTCATCGCACTGGTCATTGCCACGCTTACAATCAGTTATCAGGCTGTCAAGGCGGCGATGGCGAATCCGATGGATAGTCTTAAATATGAGTGAGTTGTGATTGGTGAGTTGTGAGTGGGAAAAAAGGTAATCGGTGAAAAACAAGGTGAACGGTGAACGGTGAAAGAGCATATCAGAAGATCAGGGTATCAGTGGGAAGGATATCAGTGAATCAGCGGATCAGGAGAAAATGCATACGTGTTACTCTGATACTCTGGTACCCGGATCCACTGCCGACTGATTTTCTGATAACCTGATGCGCTTTACTCAG
>CAZYTI010000843.1:0-2879 GCA_964650065.1 uncultured bacterium | reverse complement strand
GCAGAGATGGCTTGAGAGAGCTCCCCGGAGTTTACCTTCACATAGATTCGACGGAACCAGGAAGGAAAGATCTTGAATACAATGGGCTTGATATCATGGTGAAGGGGTTGAAAATGAAAATTCTTCATCACACCGACGATGTTTCCTGGTCTTCCCCAAAAAGAAAAACGTTTCCCCACGGGATCTTCCAGGCCCATCTGTCTGACCGCTTCCTGATTGACGATGTAAGCTGCCGAGTCATCAGTAGCATATGATTTGGAAAAAGCCCGTCCTGCAACCATCTGGATATTGAACATTTCGATATAATCGTAATCCACAAAATCGGCTTTGATCTGCATATCGTTATTGGGATCTTTTGCTTCCCAGTCGGGACTACCAGGCGAATTCCGAATGTCGGTGGGCAATGCCAGTGAGGCCGTAACAAACAAGACATCAGGCAAACGCAACATCTCGTTCTTGATGGCTGAATATCTCTGGGTGAGCTCATTACCGTGCAAACGTATATGAATGATATGTTCCTTTTCGATACCCAGATCGATATTGCGGATATACTTCATCTGTTGGGAAATAACGAATGTACTAATGATGAGAAAAACGGAAAGTGAGAATTGTATGATAACCAGGATTTTCCTGAACTTAAGATTTGATCCAGCGGCCTGCAACGTCCCCTTCAATACCTTTGCCGGTCGGAATGAAGAAAGTAAAAGCGCCGGATAACTTCCAGCGACAACACTGGTGATCATCACGATAATTACAGCCCCGATGTACAGTGTTAGGTTGCCCGTCAAATGAAGGGTCAACGATTTGCCTGTCATTTGGTTGAATTGGGAAAGCAGCATTTCCCCCACAACACCGGCTAAAATCAGTGCACAGAAGGCCATAAAAACAGACTCCCCGAAGAACTGTTTGATGAGTTGAGACCGTCTGGCCCCGATCACCTTACGTAATCCGACTTCCCTGGCCCGTTGCGCAGCCCTGGCCGTGGTGAGATTCATAAAATTGATACATGCAATCAATAAAATGAGAAATGCCAGAAGTGTGAAAATCCACACGTATTTAATATCTCCCCGTCCGTCGATATCATGTTCCAAGTGCGAATGGAGGTGCAACTGGTGGAGAGGCTGGATAAACAGATGATCTCGATTCTCAACATCCCGTTGTTGCAGATAATCGTAGAGTTTCGGTCTCATCGCCTGAGTAGAATAATTTTCAGGGATCTGAACATAAGTGGAAAAAGAATTGAAATTCCAGTTATCACTGTTGCCTTCCCCGATGAATTCTTTTAGTAAAATTTGAAATGGTGACAAGAAATCAAACTGTAGACTGGAATTCATGGGAATATTTAGAATGACGCCCGTAACCGTGACATCGAATTGATGATTGACGTTGAGAATTTCGCCTATGGGATCGCCATCACCAAAATATTTTACAGCCATAGCCTCGGTAATGACAATGGAATAGGGTTCCGAAAATGCAGTGCTTGGATCTCCTTTAACAAATGGGAATGAAAACATCTCGAAAAAATCGGGATCAACATGATAGTAGCCCCGTTCATTGAAATGTTTTTCACCATAACTGATGAGTCTTCTTTCCCATGATCCGAATCGTGTTGATTTGAGGATTTCCGGAAAATTCTCCTTCAATGCAGCGGCCAGAGGAGGAGGCGTCAATCCTGATTGTACGATTTCTTCCGTGTGACGTTCTTCTTTTACTACACGATAAATTTCACGGCCATGAATATGGAATTTATCGTAACTCAACTCATCCTGGACCCATAGAAGTATGAAAATGCAACACACCATTCCCATGGCTAAACCGGTTAGGTTGATAAATGAATAACCCTTGTGTTTTTGGATATTCCTCAGGGTTACTTTTAAATAGTTCCCGAACATGGGTTCTCAAGACCTTATATTATGTCAACCATTTGGATTTATAGCCAATACTGGTCCTTGGCTGCTGGTTAATCATTTAACCGGTAACCAGTTACCAGTAACCAGTAACTCTTATTTATCGCCACAAGGCTGAAAAACAATTTATTTTTTCCGGTCTCCGGCCTCCTGTCTCCATTCTCTGTTTTCTTATCAGACATGAAATTTTTCTTTGATATTCTCTGTCACAATATGTCCATCGAAAAGATGAATGAGCCGCTGGGCATATTCTGCATAGGCCGGTGAGTGGGTCACCATGACGATGGTTGTGCCGTCATCGTGTAACTGGGTCATGATTTTCATGACTTCATCACCATGTGCAGAATCCAGATTTCCTGTAGGCTCATCGGCCAAGATGAGTTTGGGACGGGCCACAACGGCACGGGCTACTGCGACACGCTGCTGCTGTCCTCCCGAGAGCTGCTGAGGAAAATGTTTATTGCGGTGCATGATTTTCATTTCTTCCAGCACTTCGTTGACCCGTCTCTTACGGTCTGCCGAGGAAACACCTAAGTAGAGCAACGGTAATTCCACGTTCTCAAATACGGTTAATTCGTCAATTAAATTGAAGCTCTGAAAAACAAAACCGATGTTCGATTTCCTCAGGTTGGCCCGTTGCCGCTCGGAAAATTTAGATACTTCCTGTTCTAAGAAAAAATATTCACCGTCAGAGGGATTGTCCAACAGACCCAGAAGATTGAGCAGGGTTGACTTTCCACATCCTGACGGTCCCATGATGGATACAAATTCCCCCTCCTTGACTTCAAAATTCACGTTGTTGAGCGCTGTTGTTTCCACTTCTTCTGTGGTAAAAACTTTTTTCAGGTTTTTGGTACGAATCATGATGTGTCTCCTTTGGTTTATATTATATTACTATTTTCAGTCAATTGAATTGTTAAGCCATCGCCTTGGGCCATGCACTTCGCGCAATGCTATTCCCTCACTTTGAAT
>CAZYTI010000842.1:0-2881 GCA_964650065.1 uncultured bacterium | reverse complement strand
AAATATAAACGTTTTTGTCTCTGGAATCCAAACGTACGGCAATCTCATTGTAAAAGTGATTTATTTTATTTTGAAATCCAGGGAGCTTTTCAAGATGAAAAACGTTTCCGATGGGGTTGTCGCTTTCATGCTGATCCTTCACGCTCCGCTTATGATAAAAGCTGGTCAGAAAGAATTCCCACAGGTTGTTTGGACGATATCCCATGATGAATTGAATTTTTCTCCGCTGTTGAAGGTAAATGCCATAATCATTTCCGGGATTGGTGAGTAAATGACTCCTTTCGTCCGTTCGGGGATTGGCACCGATACCATAAAATTTTCTGTCATCATCGCTGGCGGTAAGCGCTGAGATGGTGTATCGCCAAATTTTCTGTCCAGATCGAATTCGATAGGATAGGATTGTTTCTAAATGATACTTATTCTCATCTGCAACATTGGCTTTGAGCATGGTTTCAAATTGGCCTTGCTTGAAGATGACATTGATACCCAAACGAGGCCGGTAGGATGATGTGATGTCCACGAGGGGAAACCAGCCCAGACTTCTATCATCCGTGAAGAGGAAATCCTCAACCGTATCGATGAACTTTTGGTTGTTGATCAATCTGACACTGTATCCGGAAGCATATTGAATCCCATAAATAATTTTCTTGGGTACGTAGGAGACGATGTTCCACAAAGCATGGAATGGTTTGGATCCTCCGGATTCATCCTGCTCGAGTCCTCGAATTGCCAGGTGTGCTTTTTGCGGATCGGGGATTGAGTCATACATAACAATCGTTGTTCTTGCCTTTTGTTGGGCCAGAAGATATGGACGGTGGCCTGCCATGAAGATGCTAAAGACAATCAAAAAAAGCGTAAATTCTCCCCCTATATGACGTGATAGATACATTGAAATATAGTCCGTAATTTTTCTCATTTTGGGGATCACGATTTTTTAAAGAGTGATTCATCCAGATTCATCGGTATGGCGATGGTGAAAGTGGACCCTTTCCCCGGTGCGCTTTTCACTGTGAGATCACCCTCGTGCTCCTGGATAATCCGATAACATATGGATAGTCCGAGACCCGTGCCCACACCTACACCCTTGGTTGTAAACCCGGGATCAAACACCTTGCTCAAGTCTTCTTTAGCTATGCCTTTGCCATCATCCTGAATTTCAATATAGACAGTGTTCTTTTTTGAATACGTTGTAATGGTAATTTCTCCCCTGTCCTCGATGGCCTGTTTCGCGTTTACCAGGATATTTAAGAATACCTGATTTAATTTTCCCGGAAAGCATGCGATCGGTGGGATGTTCCCATAATTTTTTTTCACGGCGATGCTGTGTTTGATCTCGTGGTGGATCAGAGTCAGGGTGTCCTCCAATCCATCATGTATGTCAACCGTCTTGAGTTCGGCTTCATCCAATCGGGCAAAACTTCGTAGACGCCTGACAATGGTGATGACCCTTTCCGTGCCCGATTGAATGACCCGTTTTGCATCATGTAAAATACTTAAAGTGCTGTCGAACTTTGTTTGTTCCACATATTTTTTAGGAATCTCGTTATTAATGATTTCTCTGATATTTTCCACAGTCCGAAATAGTGTGTCTTGCATACTATTCACAGCACCTATGGGTGTGTTTATTTCATGAGCGATTCCCGCGACGAGTTGACCCAGGGATGCCATTTTTGCTGATTGGACGAGCTGTGATTGTGTTTCCCGAAGGTGACGGTTGGCATCTTCCAAATCTTCCAATACGTTTTTCATCTGGGTGAAATCGTGAGCGACACCAATAACCTCTAAGACATTGTGGTTTTCATCCCGTATAACAGAGGAATTTCCAGAGAACCATCGAATACTGCCGTCTTGGTGCAAAAATCGATATTGATACCCGGACTCTTTGGACCCATCTTGAAGCCCGTTTTGGAACCAATCGATGGATACTTTTAAATCGTCCGGGTGGATCAGCGGGAAAAAGGAAGCCCCCAGGAATTCTGAAACCTCATAACCCAGTATGTCTGTGAATTTCGGGGAAATATAGGTCAATTTACCCTTGGGACTCATGGAGTAAATGACATCATCGGCATTCTCCACCAGGGAGCGGAATCTTTCCTCACTCACCCTCAGCATCTCATTATACTTTTTTCTTTCAATGTAGATGCCAATCATTTCAGAGGCTGTTTGTAGAGCCCGAATGTCCTCATCGCTCCATTCTCGTTTCTCCCACACATCGTCAAAACCGATGAATCCATACCATTCTCCTTCAACCTTAATCGGTATCACGAGCATGGACAGGTTGCCCTGGGGATAAAAAATTTCCTGTTCGGATTGCGGAAAGGTTTCCAATAAACCATTGATGGATTCTCCTTTGGATAAGGTCTCCCTCCATCGATCGAATCCCATCTTGTAAGGCGCATGTTGGAGCAGGGGATCATCGATTTGAGGTTCAACGTCTTCTGCGCAAACTTCGTGGGTCTGACGCATGCACAACCCATCATGGATATCTTCGAAATTCTCGAAGATATATACTCTACTGGTTTTGGCAGCCTCAAGCATGTAGTGAAGGGCTTCATCAATCGCGTCCTCTGTCTCGGCTTCGGTGAGCAGGGTTCTTGAACAGGAGGCGAGTCCCTTTTCAATTCGAAGCCGGGTTGCAATGGCTTGTTCAGCCCTTTTACGTTCTGTGATATCCCGGGACATGCCCACGTAGTAGGCCAGTTTTCCATTTTCATGTTCGATAGAGAATGCCGAGAGATCGATGTTGATTGGGGTGCCATCCTTACGATGGGCACCGAATTCACCCCGGTAAGTTTTCGTTTTAATCAATTCATTTATGAATTGATTATATGTCTTTTCTCCCATGAATCGGGCCACAGTCGTGCCCAATTCTTCATCATCA
>CAZYTI010000841.1:1656-2887 GCA_964650065.1 uncultured bacterium | reverse complement strand
TGCCGTGTAAACCAAAACCAAGTTCTCCGGACCCTGATTCTCTCGATAATATTTTAAATAATAATATTTTGCATTCCTGTATTCGCCCATTCCCTGATAGGTCCTGGCCAATCCCAGAAGATAAATATTTCTTTGGGAATCCGTACTATCCTGTAAACCCATCGATGCGGACCATTGTCGAAGACTATCATCGACGAGCGCTTCTCTGTACAATGGGAGACATTTTGTGTATGCTTTATTCTGAATATAGCGTTCTCCTAATTGGAAACGCGCACTGTCTGCCCATGACGAAGATGGATATTGGTTGGTTAGCCTTTCGAGATGGAGAACTGCCGTTGAGTCGTCTCCGTGATGTGAGGATATTTTCGCAAGATTGTAATAAATTACAGGCAGATAATGTCCATCGGGATAAACATTGATGTAAGTCTGAAAAACAGAGTCTGCCCTGGCATAATCCCCAAGTCGAAATCGGAGTCTCCCGCCATAAAAAAGGACCTGTTCCCGATAAGGGCTTTCAGGAAAACGACCCATGTGATCATCCATCAATTGCATGGCCAAGCCGAGAGAATCGCTCTCGATGTGGGCCATTCCCAAACGATAGTGGATTTCTGCACCTGTATCACTTTCGGGATATCGATTCAAAAAGTCAAGATGGGTTTCATATTCGTCCATAATACCGGATGCATCCATATTGATAATCAACCTCAACTTTGAATCATCCGCCCACACGCTTTCAGGATAGGCATACAGGAGAGTTTGATATTTACTTATCGCCCTATTTAACATATCCAGGTCAGATCGTTCCGATGCTTGTAATTCTTCGCTTCTTGCAAGATAAAAACCGGCCTCATCCCTTCTCTCTGAATTGGCGTCTCCTTCCAAATATCGAGAGAAAAACACAACAGCCTCTTCATATTGATGAAGTTCATTGAAACACACGATTCCCATGTCCAACAGGATGGAGCTATCATCGGGATCCAACAGAAATTTCTGGGCTAATGAGATAAATCTTGAAATTCCTTTTTCATAATTGAGAGGATGAAACAGCTCGATTTGTTCAATTTTAGTCTCTGCAAATTCAGCCGATGGTGTCATCGGATAGCGTTCACGTACGATCCGAAATACCTTTAGGGCCTCTTCTACACCGCCCGTTTTCTCTAAACCCCGGGCAAATAGAGTTCGTGCTTCAGGAACAACAGGACTGGTTGGATATTGCACCCAGATTTCCCGG
>CAZYTI010000841.1:0-1646 GCA_964650065.1 uncultured bacterium | reverse complement strand
AGAGAATCCTTCCTCCGAATAGCCCAGTCTTTGCAGACAAATTTTGGCCTTCATCAAAAGAACGCGGCAAACCATTTGATCCTCGGGAAAGGTTCGCAGATAGCGATCATAGGACTTTAAAGCCTGTTGATAATTCCTCTCCTTCCGATATATATATCCTGATGAGAGCATGGATTGTTTTCGGATATGATCGACACAAGTCGTATTTAGGGAAAGTGATTCATAGTGAGTAAGCGCCTCAGATGATTTTCCCATGCTTTCCAGACACCTGGCTTTCCGGTATCGAATCCTGAAATCCAACGGGATTAGATTCTCAGCCCTTTCGAATGCATCCAGGGCTCCGGGCAAGTCCTTCATTTGCTTTTTGAGCATGCCCATCTGGAAAAAAGCCTCTGATTGAATAGACCTTTGACCTTCCAGCAGGATCACCTGGTTAAAGGATTCTATCGCGTTTGTTTCTTCATTAAACATCTTTAAAAGGTGACCCAATCGAAACAAGGCCTTCTGTTTAAGAGAGTGATTCGCGGGGAGTTTCAGGGCATCCTCATAGAAGACCTTACACTCCTTCCAAAGTCCCAAGGCTTCGTGTATCTTACCCAAGTGAAAGTTGACCTCGGCTTCATCATTCTCCAGGATTGGATAGGCCAAAATGGATCGGAGCACCACGATGGCTTTCTCGTATTCTTCTTTTTGGTAGTATAGCTCGGATAAAAGCAGTGAAGCTTTTGATCGATATTCGCCCGATTGCGCTTTTTCCAGGAGATGATGCAGAATGTCTTCACATTGTCGATAATGTCCCAGTTTCATGGAGATTCCGGCACTTCTGTAGAGACTCTCCAATGCCTTTTCACTTTCGGGATCGTATTCAAATAATCCGGAATAAGACTCCATCGCCTCTTCATCCATGCCCATTTTCTCATACAGCTCGGCAATTCGGAAATGCGCCCGGACGGTCAATGGAGAAGCAGGATAATTGATAATCAGCTTCAGATAAGCTCGCTGAGCCTCCTCATAACGGTCGGATGAAAATCCACATTCACCAATGTAATATTGGGCATCCACCGCCTTCGGACTCGTCGGATAATTTTCCAGATAGCTTTCGAATTGTATGGCGGCCAGATCGAAAAATCCCTCATTAAACAAACGCTCTCCGTAGGAAAATTCATCTTTCTCCTGGGAAACCTGGGAAAATACCAAATCGGGCGTCACCAAGAACAGACCGATAAAGGCAAGGATTATCCACAGCCGTTTTTGAATTTGGCCGGGCGGTTTATTTTTTAATACTCTCAAATCGATTCTCCATACTCTATGTCGTACCTCTGATTGGTTTTCCGGGACCAGTCGTCAAAAATCAACCCCCAATGGAAAAAACCCCACCCGTTTTAACAGGCAGGGTTGCTTGCATCGCTTGACATGAATTTACCATAAAATCAATGTATTATCCCATCACCTTTTTTCTTCTTTTTCTTCTTTTTCTCTTCCTCGAGTAATTTCCGTAATCGTTTCAATTCTTCTTCCACCTTTTTTCTCTCCGCTCGTATTTTTGCCAGTTCACTTTCGGCATCTTCAGTTTCTTTTTCTCCCTCTAACATGCGTTGCAATGTTGCTTTCCGGTCCTCTGCCCTCTGTCTCAAAAGATCGCTTTC
>CAZYTI010000840.1:0-2889 GCA_964650065.1 uncultured bacterium | reverse complement strand
CTGCACATGGGCATTCCCAAATCGGTTGTCGCATCCGGGGGCATATACTTTTACAAAGATGTTCGTGAAATTCCTGATGTATATCATGTGGTGTTTGAATACCCGGATCATGATCTCACTGTCATCTACAGTGCCTCTCTGGCAAGCAGCCGATCCCGGGGGAAAGTATTCATGGGGCATGATGCTTCGATGGAAGTCGGTGGGACATTAACCGTGAAGGTCGATCGCGATTCTACCCGATTTATGAAAAAGTTACAGAGCGGTATTATCGATCCGGAGCTTCCGTTATTTTCTTATCGGCCGGGTTCCAAAGACATCGATGTCGTTACATCGGCCACTGAAAATTATTATGCAAGCCGTGGTCTGATTTTCACCTATCAGGATGGAAAGCGGATCGATGTGACCCATTTACATGTCAAAGAATGGCTCGACTGCATCCGGAATGGAGGTAAACCGAGTTGTGACATCGACAAGGGATTTGAAGTCACAATCGCCTGTCACATGGCTACCAAGTCCTTTAGGGAGAAACGGCGTGTGGAATGGGATCCGGTGAAAAATCGGATCGTCTGAGTGGATGAGGAATCGGAATACGAAGTTTTTTATTTAAGTATCTCCTTAAACCATCGGCAAAGCCGATGATTTAAGGAGATAATTCCTATCAGATCTCCGGGAGATCACATCGTGATATATATCAGTAAAACATCTTCCAAACCTGTCTTTTTATTCCTCATAAGCATTATTTTATGTGGATTTTCCGATGTCAGATTCTGCAGCCGGCCTTCAACACGAGGCTGTAATCAGGATAAATGGAAGTTGCTGTTCGATGGTAAAACGGGCAGAGGGTGGAGAAACGTGAAAAATGCCTCCTTCCCGGAAAAAGGGTGGGTCATCGATAACGGCGAACTCACCGTTGTGAAATCGGGAAGGGGTGGAAATATCATTACGACCGAACAGTATGGAAATTTTGAACTTTCCCTGGAATTCAGAATGACCCCGGGAGCCAATAGCGGAATCAAATATTTTGTACTGCCGGGTACCTCTCTGGGGCTGGAGTATCAAATCCTGGATGATGAGGATCATCCTGATGCCAATCAGGGTGTCGGGGGGAACAGGACCCTGTCATCCCTCTATGACCTCGTCCCCGCCGAGAATAAAAATACAAAACCGGTGGGAGAATGGAATCATGCGAAGATTCTCAGTCGAGGAAGCCATGTGGAACATTGGCTGAATGGGGCAAAGGTGGTAGAATACGAACGGGGTACTCAAATATTTCGAGCACTCCTGGCCAAGAGCAAATACAAAGATATTCAAAATTTCGGATTAATACCCCGGGGGCATATCCTCCTTCAGGATCATGGGGATACGGTATCATTTAGAAATATTAAGATCAGAGTATACTAATGTAGAAAAGTTAAAAGATGGTGTTAAAAGATTAATCATTTGATAGGACACAGAGGGGAGATAAGATTTTATTGTGTCACGTAAATAATATTAATATTTTCTCTGTGTGCTCTGTGGTTAATTTTTGACAATAGGGGGAATAACGTACAGGAGCTATTTATGATAAAATCGACACGAAGAGAATTTTTAAAAGTTTCCGGCCTGAGTGCAGCCGGTGCATCTATGGCGACGGTTTTGGGGAACTGTACAACGGTTCCCAAAACCCAGATAGACGGTTATCAGAGGCTGAATATGGCCATGGCATCTTATTCATTTCGTGAATTTGGCTTGGAAGAAACAATTGCCATGACCAAGCGGCTGGGTCTGACCAGAATCGCGTTTAAGAGCTTCCATCTCCCCATGGAAAGCAGTGTCGATGAAATTAAAAGGGTGGCCGACTTGGTCAATGCATCCAATCTCGATCTTTACGGTTGTGGTGTGGTATACATGAGCAACGAAGCAGAAGTACACCGTGCCTTTAATTATGCCCGGGCTGCGGGCATGCGGGTCATCATCGGTGTGCCGGAACACAACTTGCTGGAGTTCGTGAATAAAAAAGTGGTTGAATACGATATCAAGCTGGCCATTCATAACCATGGACCCGGGGATGAAAGGTATCCGAGTCCCGAAAGTGCGTATGAGAAAGTAAAAGATTTGGATCCCCGCATGGGCCTGTGTATTGATATCGGGCATGCAAAACGTATCGGTCTCGATCCTACCGAGGCTGCCGAAAAATATGCAGACCGACTTCATGATGTCCACATCAAGGATGTTTCCTCAGCAACGGCGGAGGGGAGTACCGTTGAAATCGGGAGAGGTGTCATTGATATACCCCGTTTCTTGCGCACACTTTTAGAAATCAATTATACGGGCATGGTATCCTTTGAGTTCGAGAAAGACGGTAAAGATCCCCTGGCCGGTGTCGCAGAATCGTTGGGATATGTGAGAGGCGTGTTGTCTGTCATCTGAGAAACGCTTTACGGAGGTTGGAAGGGAAACATAGAATAAATAAAGCTATTTATTAATGGGAGGGGAGATGTTTCGAAATCGATGGATGTATTTATTCCCCATCGTGCTTCTTATATTCTTACTGTTCTGTATAGATCTTAAAAAACCCAAAATGTCTTTTTCAGGCCAAAAGGGTGAAGTTAAAATTATCACCCTCGATCCCGGCCATTTTCATGCCGCCCTCGTTCAGAAAACCATGTACGATCAAGTCGATCCTCAGGTTTTTGTCTACGGACCCCGGGGGCCGGATTTACAAGACCATCTCGGTCGAGTTCAAGGCTTTAATACCCGGGATCATGAACCTACCCATTGGGTAGAAATTGTATATACAGAAGACGATTTTCTGCAGAAAATGATCAAGGACAGATCGGGTAATGTGGTGGTGATTTCAGGAAATAACAAGGTCAAAACCGCGTACATCACGTCTGCTGTAGAGGCAGG
>CAZYTI010000839.1:0-2891 GCA_964650065.1 uncultured bacterium | reverse complement strand
CACGCAAAGGATTTACTTGGATGGCCTGACGCAAGATGCCTTCCTACAAAGGTTTTCGGCCGTACGGAATGCCGTGATCACGGTGATTTGGTCCATCATTCAAAACTTGGAGGGCGTGGAGCCGCCTGCCGAATCAAGCGAACCGACAACTCATTAAATAAATGGATTTTTCATTTCGCCAACTAATTTGGAGAAGATCAATAAATTTTTTGTAGCACTTATTTTCAGCAAACAATGTGACATACCCAGATGTGGCCGATCTTGCCTGATTTTGCACGGCTTTTGATCGGCCATAATCTTTTAGGACAACCATTCTTTCTCTTTTCCTTCTATTTTCATCGGCTCTCAGAATTGCCAAATCCGATGAGGCTCTATGGCAAGAAAACAAGATCATAGCCGTGAAGTCCCCCGAGTCCGTGAACTATCGACTCCTGACGGAGCTTCGAAGAAGATTCACTGGGATGACTCCGCTATGATGAGCTACCATTCCAATGCCTTTAATATAACTGTCAGACGGGAAGAGATTTTACTTGAGTTCGGGATGCAACATGCCGGAGATCGAGGGTATTCTGGTGAGCCTGTCCACACTTCCAACCGCATTGTTATGACCCCCTTTACTTTCAAGCGACTGGCTTCCTCGCTTGAAATCGTCATTCAGGAATATGAGGCGAGGTACGATTCCCCGGAGATAGAATTACCTCTACCGGCAACTGGGGGCATGGTCCAGGCTCCGGGAAAGAAAGGATCCTTTAGCGGAACAAAAGGAGCCCGTGAAAAGGCTGATTTTCTTTTTCAGCTGACTAACAAGCTTAACGTGGATATAGGTTTTGAACCTTCTTTTAAGATTTCCGAAAATGTCCTGCTCGAGAATCGATTTCTCCTGGGCATGAATAAAAGTGCCATAGGGCAAAGGCCCCATGAGAGAATACTGGATATCTGTGAACGACTGGAGATGCCCGAGGATCTTTTGGAAATTTTCAGGGAAAAACTGCCCGATGCAAATTATGTTCATTTTGGTTTTGAAGAAAATGAAAAGGCCTGTATTTACAAAGTATATTTAGAGTTCACGTCCAAAATTCAAAGGGAAATGAATCAAGAGACCGGGCAAGTCGCGTTGCATTTGGGTCTTAAATGGGATGCATCTGATCCTACAAAAAATGTCATAACAACATATACTTGGCATCGATGGATTTCAATTGAAGATATCATAGCCAGAGTGCATGAGATTTTAGACCCCTGGAAGCACAAAACCACCATCGAAATTGCGGAGAGTCTTGTCCGTCTTTCCGCTACAAGAATCCCCTACCAGGATATTCTCTACCTTGAAGTCACCGAAGCGGGCAATCCAAGAAGATCTTTTGATATTAATGTATACCGTGCCGGTCTCGAGGTAGGGGAACTTTATCCTTTATTATCGAAAATGGGGCAGCACTATTTGATTCCCTACGAAAAATTCCACAAGGTATATGAACAAGCCAGGACCAAAAAATTCGGGCACCTGTCCGGAGGTATCGACCGCAAAGGAAACGATTTTCTTACCGTATATTTCGGGGTTGAAAATATACCGGCTAACAGGTCGGGTACTGACCGATTTGCCGATGAGCTTCGATTATCCGCTATGCAGAATCGGGTATCATATTCCCCCCAAACAACGTTTTCTTCTGAATTAGAGGAAATGGACAAAGAGGCGGGTCTGCTTCTATCATTGCTAAAAGACCTGAACGTACCATTCGGTTTTGAACGGTCATTTAAGTGTTTGCCAAACACGTTGCTGGGTGATCGTTTTCTGTCGGGATTCAAGAGAACCGCCATCAAACAAAACGCACATGAGCGCATATTGAATATTTGTCGACAGATAGATATGCCCGAAGATTTTCTGGAAACATTCCAAAAGAAGCTCCCTTTATCCAATATCGTACTTTTCGGTTTTGAAAAAAACAAAAGTAACTGCCTGCTCAAGGCATACGTGGAGTTTGCTGACAGAATTGAAACGGCATTCCAGAATATTTCCTATAAACCGGAACCGTTTATCATACACGAGGGATTTAAATGGAATTCATCGGATAATTCTCAGAAATCAGTGACAACGTATACCTGTTTTCCCCTGTTAACGGTTGAAGAGATACTGGGAAGAATATCTTTTGCATACTCTGGTGAAAACAAAAGAAGATTATTCGAGATATTAAAAGGTCTGTTAGGTTTTGCCTCAACCAAAGCCGGTCCCCGTGACTTTCTTTATGTTGAAGCCAGGGAAGAGAATAATCCGAGAATGTCCTTTGACATCAATTTGTATGTGGCCGATCTCCGCGTGCAGGAAATATATCCCTTCCTCATGGAGATCATACAGTATTATTCTATTTCCGTTAAGGACTTCATTGATCTGTACGGACCATTAAAAAACCAGAAATTTGGGCACCTTACGGCTGGAATTGACAGAGAAGGGCAAAGTTTTTTGACCGTATACTTTAGTGAAAAAGGGAGTACCCGGAATATCGTGTGAAAATGATGACCTTCCAAAGAGTTGATCTTAGCCGATACCTTGTAATTTCTATCTGGTTTGGCTGCAACAACAACTGCACCATCTGCATGCTCTCTGATATGAAAAAGGTGTTGTTGCCCATTCGTTTCGACGATTATAAGAGGGTTCTTATTGATATAAAGAATGATGGTAAGTTCAAAAATCTGATACTCTCCGGAGCAGAGGTGACGACATGTGACGACTTGGGCAAGTATGTTGAATTTGCTTCATCGCTTGGCTGGTTCAAAAAAATTCAGATCCAGACCAACGGTAGAAAACTGAAAGTTAAGGTCTATCTCAAACATCTCATTGATCAGGACATCAATGAGTTCTTTGTCAGCATACACGGCCTTGATGAAGTTCACGATGTCAT
>CAZYTI010000838.1:0-2899 GCA_964650065.1 uncultured bacterium | reverse complement strand
TTTTTCAATATAGGTTGCTTTAATAACCGAACTTCCATACGTACAGAAGCTTTTAATCTTTCCGGGAAGCAGCCGATACTCAGTTTCGGCGTATTTACAGATGTTCACATAGGTGAGCAAGCCTCCGGGAATAACTCTAAAAAACAAATCCAAAAGCTAAAACAATGCATTAAACTTTTAAATCAAAAAAAACAGGAACTTGCGTTTGTGATACAACTTGGTGATTTTATCCATGATGACAACCCGAATTTCGATAATCTTGAAATGGCTTTGAAAGTCTATCAAAAACTCGAAATGCCGCACTATCATGTTCTTGGAAATCATGAATTTTTAAATTCGGGAGCATTTGATATTTCGACTATACCGGAAAAGCTCGGATTAATACATCGATATTATAACTTTTCTTATGACAAATGGCGATTCATAGTGCTTGATTCCATTGACCTGACACATAAAAGCCCATCTTATTTCGATTTCACCATATCTAAACAAGCCCAAGCCGACAAGATATGGAATTCTATGCCCGAAAATCAGCAGAATAAACAAATCTGGAACGGAGGCATCAGCACAGAACAATTAATATTGCTTAAAACCCAATTAAATGATGCCTCTATCATGTCCCATTAAGTAATTATCTTTTCTCATATGCCGGTACAGCCTCCTGGCCCTCACAATATCTGGAATGATACACAGGTAACAGAAACAATAGAATCTTATGATTGTGTTGTTGCTTTTATAAATGGGCACGATCATAATGGTAACTATGTGAAAAAAGACCGGATACATTATCTGACTCTTATGAGTATGCTGGAAGCTGTCGATTATAACTTTGCCGTTGTTGAAATATATAAAAACCATATAAGAATTGATGGATACGGACAGCAGCCTGATAGAATAATGACGATCACTGAAAATCTTGACAAATAGAAACACAAAGAAAGTTAATTATGCGTAAAATTTATCCTTTGGACCGGCACTGGCTTTATGATTCGAAATTCACTCCGGTTTCTGTAAAATCTGATTTCAATGATTCGCATTTCGAAAAGGTTAATTTACCGCATACCAATAAGATATTTCCCTGGCACAGTTTCGATGATAAGCAATACCAGTTTATTTCAATATACAGAAAACACTTTAAAATTCCCTCAAAATACCAAAACCGGAAAGTTTTCATAGATTTTGAAGGAGTGATGACGGCTTCGACTGTATATTTGAATGACAAAAAGATAGGCCGATACAAAGGCGGATTTACACCATTTTCATTTGAACTGACAAAATATATTCTATGGGGAAAAGATAATGTCTTAGCTGTAAAAGTCGATTCCAGAGAAAGAGCAGATACCCCGCCGTTTGGTCACTGCGTGGATTATATGACATTTGGAGGAATATATCGCCAGGTGCAACTGAGAATTGTAAATAACATTTTCATTGAAAACATATTCGCTAGGCCTGTCGATGTTCTTAAGAAAAACAAGAAACTGCAAATAAAATGTTTTATAGACGATCAACAAAAATGTGGTATTGAGAAGTATTCGCTTAAAGCGGAACTTTATGACAAAAAGAAAAAAATATCCTCCTGCAAATTTGATTTAAATTCACTTGAACAGAATATCAGCTTGGAAAATATAAATGACATCAAATTATGGGATATAAATAATCCTAAGCTTTACGATTTAACTGTAACTCTCTATGAAAATAACAAACCTGTTGACCAATACAGTACTCGCACAGGCTTTAGAGAGGCAAAGTTTACCGCCAAAGGTTTTTCTTTAAATGGTAAAATTTTAAAACTTCGAGGGCTAAATCGCCATCAAACATATCCATTCATAGGAGCCGCTGCCCCTGAAAGATTACAGAGAAACGACGCCCTTCTCTTAAAGAATGAATTAAAATGCAACATCGTTCGAACTTCACATTATCCTCAATCAAGACATTTCCTTAACTGCTGCGATGAGATCGGCTTGCTTGTTTTTGAAGAAATACCGGGTTGGCAGCATATCGGCGATAAGAGATGGAAAAAGATAGCTTGTGATAATGTTCGTGAAATGATCGAAAGAGACCGGAATCATCCCTCAATAATTTTGTGGGGCGTAAGAATTAATGAATCCTTTGATGATGACGAATTTTATACAAAAACCAATGCCATCGCTCATCAACTTGATGACTCAAGACAAACAACCGGGGTCAGGTACCTTCACGATTCCAACCTATTAGAGGATGTCTTTGGATATAATGATTTTAGCAAAACTATAATTGCCAAACCGAATCATCCTAAGTATCTCATCACAGAATATGCAGGCCATATGTTCCCTACAAGGTCATATGATAACTCACAGCGCAGAGTCCGGCATACATTATTTCACGCGAATATTTTAAATCAGATCTATGCAAACAAAAAAATCGCCGGCGGCATAGGCTGGTGTGCGTTTGACTATAATACCCATTTAGATTTCGGCTATGGTGACAGGGTCTGCTATCACGGCGTATATGATATTTTCAGAAATCCAAAATCTGCCGCCTATTTATACAAATCTCAATGCGATCCTTCAGAGGAGATAGTTCTTGAACCGGCTTTTACACTTGCTCCAAATGATTCTCAGGACAGCGGAATCGGCTTAGCTGTGATTTTCAGCAATTGTGATAAATTAAAAATTTATACGGGATCAAAACTCTTGGTTAGTTTAAAACCGAATACTGAAGATTATTCCAATCTTCCGCATCCGCCGTTTTGCTCTGATAAAATTACCCGTTTATGGGGAGCAAAATGGGACGACTTAACCCTGGAAGGATATATTAAGAATAAAAAAGTTATCACAAAAAAACTTTCCAATAATGGAGTCGATGAAAAATTCATTGTGAGTGTTGATGATAAAACTTTGCGAGCAGATGGCATTGATTT
>CAZYTI010000837.1:0-2899 GCA_964650065.1 uncultured bacterium | reverse complement strand
AGTATTAAATTCAAGAATACGCACATTTTTTTCATAATTTCTGGCCTCTATCAAATCTTTTGATCAATTAATAGCTAATTAGAAATTGTCAGAAACAATAACATCCTTGGACCTTGTTTGAGGTGTCACTTTCAACTTTGTAATTTTTCCGTTCACCAAGAAGCATTCAACGGTCGTATTCCCGGGAGCATGAAGTTTGAAATCCACATCCCACTCTTTTGGCCAGGCCGGAAAGAGCAGGATTTGATCTCCAATCGTCTGCATCAGCATTTCCTGAAGACCGATCATCCCGGAACCGCCCCAGTTATGATCTGGGACCCAGTCATGACCCGGTCCCCAGAAGGTGGGAAACCTCCTCCGGCTGTCCTGCAGTTTTCTTGTATTAAAATCGGCAGCTTCCTCTGTCATTCCCATCCGGGCAAAAAAGATCCCATCCTGATGCCAGCTCTGTATCATGTTTTTTTTGAACGTTCCATGTTTCCAGGTGTTTTTAAAAACAGTCATATCATCGTTAACGAGGGAAAAACAATTAAACGGAAAGAGGGGATAAAATTGCGGACACTCTACATTTTGGTAACGCCCCCACGATTCTGCAGGTTTTAATATTTTATCGCCCTTTTCTTCACCATAGCTAAGATCCGGTATGTGTGATAAGAAATCACGATAATACTCTTTTTCAACACTACCCAGGTATTTCTCGTCCAGTTTCAGTAATGTCTCTATACAGATCCTCAGGCCGGATATTAAATCAGAAGGATTTTTTGCTCCCCTGTAAGATTCACAGGAAGTTGAAGGATAAAAAACCAGTTTCCCATTTTCATCGAGGTCTTTGCCGTTCCTCATTTTCTGACGCATTCTGTAGTGCTTGTCAAAGAAAATGAGGGACTGTTTAATAAACGGCATATACGCGGAAATATCCGCACCGGTAAAGCGATGATATTCCAGAATCATGTAGGCGTGTTCCACCTGTGATTCCCAGTGGTACGCGATTGCCCTGTTGGCCATCACTCCCTTTTCAACCGGATCACCATAGCCTTTGAGTGCATCGGCACGGGGATCTCCAAAAGGTATTTCCGTTCCTCTTTGCCGATGACTGCTGCCGCCTTTCCATCCCCAGCCATCCCCGAATGGAATTCCCATGACACTCGTATATTCGCAATACACTGCACCCTCGTGCCCGAAATGCGTTTTTACTCTGGCAGCGGCTCCGGGCAGTCCTTTGCGGTACAATTCAAATTGGGGCAAAATGGCATCGAAGTCGCCCGATTTTAACATGGGCCAGTAAACCAGTCGCTGGTTCTGAGCAGTAAAAATATGACCTCCCCATTTGCGCCAGTCGGGTCCATAATCATTATTTCCACTAACGAGCACAGGGTCGAATGTTAGACTGCCGCCGTTAAATTTAGTCGGGTATTCGCCAAAAACATTGCCTCCAAGCTGGTACCTGAACAATTGATAATTGCGTGACATCTGCCATACCGGATTATCTGGTTCAAAATCATTGGGAGAGACAACAATCCAGCTTCTGTTCCAGAATTCATTCCACCATTTAGTAGTTCGTTTGAATTCTCTTTGATGATTTTCATCTGCTTCAGCTGCCAATTGGATCAGCTTTTTTTCCCACTCTGATAATGTTTCGGTCTGTGCGATATGTGTTGCTACAAATAACTTATGGCTTTTCTTAGGTTTTTCGCTTTTAATTTTCCATGAATTGTACGGCAGGTCCAGATAATTTCCGTTAGTATTACCAGATTTAATAAAACCTTTTCCAAATAAAATCCCGCCGAATGTCCGGTCCTTCAGATCATCTGTAATTTTATCAGCTTCAGCATCCAATCCTTGCTGCTTAATGAGGATTTCAGGCGTTAATTTTTTTTCAGGATTACGATGATAAAAAAGGACACCGTCATTATCAAATGAGATTTCATCTTTGGTTTTTATTACTTTTCCCGGATAACCCATCAGGTTAAAACTGGCAAAACGTTCGCCATAATTCCCGGGCTCAAGTTCTTTATCTTCCGTTCTCCAGCTTTCATAGGCAGCTTCAACCCCGACCGGATTATTTGCCTCAATATCAACATGAATAACCGGATTGTCTACTTCAATCCAGACTTTTATTTTGATCCTTAATAGAGTCCCATCTTTATTAGCATTCCCCTCAATTTCAATAAAACCATCCTGTAGTTTTAACTCCTGCCTAAAGGAATCTATACCGGTAAAAGGATTAGGCGAGAGTTTTACTCTTATACGGCCCAATTTTAAATAGCCCCCAAGCTCATCAAAACTGCCGCTGCGGCTCATGTAAAAAAGGAGGTCGCCGTTTTCAACCCAGACATTACAGGCGATATCACCCCCCACAACAGGCATTGATTCACTTGAGTTTTTAATTTGGCTGTCCCAGACAATATTGTAATGTTCCTTGAAAGGAGGAGGTGAGTATCTTGGTATGCATGCAAGAAGCAGAATAATGGAAGCAAAGACAATTGGAGTTTTAAATAGGTTCATATTTGCGATCATTGTTATCCATCCATTCGTTTAAAAATTAAACCGGATCGGATTATCTAACACAACCGGGCTCTACAATCGGGATTTCCACAGAGGTATACCTCTTTCTGTTTTCTGCTTCTCAAACTGCTCGATAAACGGCTTCCCTGTATCCAGTGAAGCATCTTCATTCACCATCAAAGGTTTGACTTCATCCCACCAGCTATCATACGCTTTAAGCATTTTTTCGTAATGCCTTTGTATATAACAGTTTAGCACCCCGAACCATTCCCTGTCATTGCGAGGAGGCTGCATAGCAGGCGACACAGCTATCTCAACCGCACAATTACCTCGTGTGAGATCAATGCGATCGCCTCAACACTTCACACCTTTCAACTAATGGCAATTCCGTCCA
>CAZYTI010000836.1:0-2901 GCA_964650065.1 uncultured bacterium | reverse complement strand
AGAGCTTGAATGTGAGGGGAATTGCCGGAATCATCTTATCATCAAAGATTGAGGAAGACGGGTTTGAAAGCACATAGGCCTTTATACAGAGATCACAGGGCGTATCATCCGTACCCAAACCAATCCAGGAACCCTCTCTCCCCGTATCGCTTACCCAGCATTTACCCAATTCAATTTCGGGATAGGCATAATCTTCAATCACTTTCTCCACGGGAATACAATATACATAGTCGGGTGTCTGATATTTCACCTTAATATAGATATCATTGTCATTCACCACTTCAATCGGATTTAAAAGATCGTATGTATAATAACCCGGATATTCACAAACCTGATTAAGGGTAGAGCCCATCAAACCGGATAGCACATCTCCATCAAAATCATTGTAAACATCCAGGCGAACCGTCGAATTGCTTGTATTCACCCAGGTGCCCACTTTCAAAATCTGTTGCCCTGCCTGAAGATCAAATCTCACCAACGCATAATCCGTATTGTCATCCTTCCATCCATAATCGGCTAGATGACCCAATCGGTCATAACCATAGATCACAGCGTTCGGGTTTTGGGGAACGCGATTTGGCCAAACAGTAGGATGTTGGACGGTCTTGTTGTCATTATAGGATATATAAAAATAACCCGTTTCCCCGAAGTTCGTTCCCCAGCTGTTCTTCACGATCCATGCCCCGTTACCTCCGGAAGTCACTTTGTGATCGTCCCAGCCGGCGATGAGTATGCCATGGTTTGTCCCCACATCACTGCTTCCGCTGTAATAATAAGTATAGTCATTCTCATTGTAAAAATCCCAATCCCAGTACATGGATGCAGCAACACCACCATAATCAAACACCATCTGTTTTATCACTTCATTGGCAAGCATGAAACGATGGGAATCGAATTGTGCTTTTTGGGTCACAGGATGGGTGCTCGGTAAAAAACGTGCATCAGGAATATAGGCTTGGGGCATCAAACCGGAATGATATGCGCCGTCACAGTCTTGATAGGGATCGTCCGTTTCAGAAATGGGTCCATCTCCACGAACAAAATATGTGGTAGACATGTGACGGGAGCCACTGGGAAAACACTCGAAACCGTGGCCATACAAGAGGTTATTTTCAGATAGATCGAATGGGTCCAAACCCATTTGTAACCATCGGGATTCCAGAGCCCCCATGGTGGAAAATGTCCAGCAGCAACCACAGGAGCCTTGATCTTTAACAGAAGTTAAAAGGCCCTCGGTCCGTAGATCATATTGTTCGGGTAGGATCCGAGTCTTGACAAAATGAGGTGGTATGCCGGTCTTATAGATGACCGGATCAGGTATGTATCCCCCTATAAATCCTTGAGTTGTCTTTTTGGTTAAGATTCCCTTTTTCATGACCTCCATATATTTCAAAAACTCCGGATTCAAAGGTCCCAAATGGGGTCGAGACTCCTGGGCAAATGATGGAATAAGAAAAAAAGCGAACCATAAAAAAATAATGTACTTTTTCAATTCTGTCCCTTCAGTCTTTATGTATCCTGATGAAATGGATACGATCAGGCTTTCTGTAATTCTCATCATGGTACCCGCTGGCTATCGTTTTACATCAATCAGTAGAGTATATTCCTTTAATGGTGCCACATCGTTTTCAAAAGGACGACGATAGATGAGACGTACTGACGTCTTGCCACCCTTTACCGTCCTGAAACGAACAATGGATCTTCCACCGCTGCCGACCATTCCGGGATGGACCTCATCCGCGATATATTCTACCCCGTTAGGGATTAAAATGGTAGAGTCTATCGTCGCAATTTCCCATCGATACCCTGTGGTTGGATTCGATTTTAAAATGATTTCTAAATTTTTGTTTCGATGCATCATCACAGTACTTCCATCATCCTCTTCCTGTTTTACGACGGTCTTTTGTGAACAGGCGACAATGAAAATGATGAATAACATACGACAAACTATTGGGAATACTGATATTCTATCTTCGTTACGCATCGTACCAAAAGGCATCATCGTTTCCATTCATCACTTTAACAATAAACATTTTCCAACATCCGAATACTCGCCGGCAACGAAGGTGTAGAGGTAAATGCCGGAACTGACGCCCTGCGCATCCCACACGATCCGATGTGTCCCGGGTTTAGCCTGGTCATCTACGAGTATTTTGACTAACCGTCCCTGCAAGGTGTAAATCGATATACTGACCCGTGCGGCTTTGGGCAGTTGGTAGGTGATCGTCGTCTTGTGATTAAACGGATTGGGATAGTTTTGCCCCAGAGCAAAACGGGTGGGCAGGCTCGCCCGATCAGAGGATACTCCCAAATAATTCTCGGCAGCCTTTACCGCCTCCAACGCATCGATTTTTCCGAAACCCCATAAATGGCTGCCCGTATCCGGTATATCACCCGTAAAATCATCCTCCCTGGCCGTTTGCTTCAGAATATCTACGATATCCTCTTTTGTTAGATCCGGATCCGCTTCCAGCATCAAAGCAACGATACCGGTCACAACAGGCGCCGACATGGATGTCCCTTCAAAAGCGGCATAGGGCCATTTATTCTGTATCCGGGCCACGATGATTTCCGTGGTCTGGACCGTTTCTGTATCAAAAGAGGAAATGGGCGCAACCACCACATTACCGGGTGCACATATATCCGGTTTTACCCTGCCGTCCCGGGTCGGTCCATGACTCGAAAAAGAGGCCAGTTCACCCAATGCTTTGTAGTCCGAAATGAGGTGCTGATTTTCATCGATATCGGTATATTGATTTTTCGTGGTGTAAGCACCCACCGATATCACGCTTTTTCCGGTGCCCCCGATTTCACCCACGGTCGACTCCGCATCTCCTGCTTGAAATAGCGCGGGATAGCCCAAATCGTTGAAGGGCGCTTCATCCACATGCCAGAGGTGAA
>CAZYTI010000835.1:1079-2903 GCA_964650065.1 uncultured bacterium | reverse complement strand
CGTGGCTTGGGAAACCTGCTGGGCGTCGATAAATTGGCGGGTGTACATCTCCAGCAGGTCCTCCTGCATGTGGAATGAACTATCCGGATAGAGCTTCTTTTTGGATAGGAAATAGCAGTATTGGCAGTCGAGGTTGCATACAGCCCCTTTGGGCTGAATTATTACATGGAACGCCGCCAGGGTATTGGGTACTGTTTTCTGTGTCATAAGCATTTTAAACCGAAAACCTTGTGAAGGCAAGCAAGGGCTTGTCTATTCAATTATTTTTGAGGAGTATCCTTTGATTGTGCGTCAACCAGGCTCTTCACGTATTCGTCCTTTGCTTTTTCGCTAACTGTTTGGAGATTCACCCCCCCTATAATGGGAAGTTTGCCTCGAAATTCACTCTTATCGAGTTTATATAATTGTAATTTGTACTCCTCCATTCTGTGCTTGTATTTGTCATCATTGGCAAGATTTTCTATTTCCCATTTCTCTTCCGGGAGTTTGTCCACCACCCTTCTATAAAGTTCCAACTCGGTATTTCCCTTGACTATTGTTACTGCCCGGTTGGGAGCCAGATTTTCCGGAACGGGATCGATGTCCATTTGCCAGTAATCATAAACCGCAGCTTTGTATTCTTCGTCGATCAGGCAGAGTATATGTGTGGGCGCATTTATCGCGATACTCGACGACAGGCTGGAATCAGTACTCAACGCCTCACCGGAATTAATGGTAAAGAGTACGCGATCCTTGGTCGGTTGAGTATGATCGGATATATTTTGAGTAAGATCGGTTCCCGGCAAGTAATGATATTTTTGCTTTATCCTGCGTTTGTCCTCGCCGGAAGCCGCCATGGCCAACATTGTCGGAAAAATATCTATGGAACAGCCAAATTGGGATCGTGTTTTCCCTCTTTCTTTATGATGGATCAGTTTTCCGGTATAATCGACGACATAAAACGGTACCTTGAGGACTTCGTCATAAACCGCACAGTCTTTTGCTCGCATACCGTGAGAACCGATAAAATCGCCATGATCGCTGGTAAAAATAATAATGGTATTGTCTCGAACTTCCGGGTTTCTGTCCAGTGCGGCAATAACCTTTCCGATATGTCTATCTACTTGTTTTTGCAGCCATAAGTAATGACTCGAGTAGAATCTATAATCTTTTGCATCCTGGTCAGTTAGGATTGTGTCCGGCATATGACCCATGAGCTGATTGTAATATGCTCGAAATTCCGATTGACATTTGGGTTTCTCTTCTTTCAATTTTGCCATGCTTTCGAAGTTTTCCGGGACGCCAAGTTTATAGTAAGGACTTTTGGGCTCATGGATGACATCTTTCGGATAGTACATCACATCGTGCGGGTTTACAAAGCTTACAACCGAAAGAAATGGTTCTCCCATTTCATTTTGATCGTCTATAAATGCCGCGAACCTATCTGCGATGTATCCATCTTTTTCTGTCCCCTCTTTGGCACTGCCATGGTCCTCATGTCCGGGCCAGAAGTAATTAAAACCATACTTTTCCAAAACTTTGTAGTTGGGGTTCTCTACTGAACAATCGTCAAGGTTACTGATATGCCACTTACCAAAATAACTGGTATTGTATCCCAATTCATCCCTCAGCACTTTCCCATAGGTGGGAAATTCATGATTTAATGACGGCTGGCCATCGTCGATAAGATAGCACATCCAGCTTTGCTGCGCATACAACCCCGTCATGATGCCGCACCTGCTTGGTGTACAGGGAGACGTGTTGATAAAAAAATTCTCATACCTTACTCCGTCTCTTTTTAATCGGGTACGAGCCGGTAACATCTCGTCAAGATTGACAGCACCC
>CAZYTI010000835.1:0-1069 GCA_964650065.1 uncultured bacterium | reverse complement strand
ATGCTGGGGTATTCGTTCCTCATCCGTCATTATTAAGATAATGTTTGGTTTACGGCTCACAATATCCTCCTTTTTATATTTGAATTTACGGTTGAAAACCTATTGTTATTCTGCAAAAATTAAATCCTTGTCGAACCAAGCTATGTACAAGATATTCAATATTGATCGTCCCAACCAAAGGAGTTTTCTGGTTTTAAATCTCCATATCATTTATACTACATTGTTTTAATTTTCGAGACCTAACGATTTGGTCACCGGCGCAAGCTTTCGAGCGTCCGGTGGACTAAAAGGTTATGGTTTCCGCACGGCATGTTCGCTGTTTCAAGACGCCAACTTATAGAAATTATAGTATATTGCATTTTTAGCGTTATTAACCTTGGTCTTTCTTATGATTCTGTTTTTCTATTCAATAACGCCATTCTTTTATTTTTGTATATCGTAATAGTTGCTGGAAAAAGTAATGATTGTTTTAGTGACTTTGCGAATCCTGTTAATCCTGGGAAAAGTGATGATCTGCTAATATTCATACGATATAATTCTTTTAATACCTGACTTCTGGCTTTCGGATCTATTTCCAAAATTCTTATGTGATCATCAATTGAGGAACTCTCAGATATAGCTGCGACAAAGTTTGCCATAAATGAATAATTAATATTGCTCGGGCATAAGAATGTCCCTTGTTGTATTGACAGGCGGAGGTTAAGCAAATCTGGTGTGATTTGGAACACAATGCGCTTAACATTTTTGTCATTTGTCTTCATGAAGTATCTTTGAAAATCTTCAGGAAATTTACCCGGCATAAACTCGTTCTCTGATATCCCAAGGCGATTTATCGCCTGATCCAGAAGCCATAATGAATCAATACTCCATAGTGTAGGTGTTTTACCTTGAAAATTTTCAAGGGCAAAGAATACGGCTACATAAAATGAATAAGTAAAATCAAGAAGTCTGGTAGGCGTGCCATAATGCTGCATTACAGCAAAAAGCTCGACTGAGCTTAAGTTTTTAGGTGAAGCCGGTTCAATTGTATGAAGGATTCTTTTAAAACGGTCAGTTAGGGCAAACTCAA
>CAZYTI010000834.1:0-2907 GCA_964650065.1 uncultured bacterium | reverse complement strand
ATTATTTGAATAGGGTAAATTCACAATCCAAAAAATTCTCTAATCGTCTCAATATGGGGCTCCACTTCAACGTTTAATTCGGGACCAAAATATTGATTCAGATCGACTAATTGCCTCGCTCCCTCAATACCCGCAGTACCCCACAGAGTACCAATGGCCCGATCAAGCGTATGTAAAACGTGATTTTTCCGCTTTCCAACAAAGAGATCTTCAGGGGCTTCTTGAACCGCCTCCTTGATAGCCTCGACTGCCGTTCTTATTTCTTCCACCGGAATCAGTGAATCTTCATCTTTCTCCTGAATGAAATCTTCCTTCGGGACTTGGAAGATCTGACGCGGCTGCCGGCTCAGATCCTTGATATAATCCCAAAATCCATCTATCTCCTCATCTGCCATTCTGACCACTTTATCATATTCCGTTTTTATCTCCTGCCATGCCGTATCGGCCATTTCTTCGGAGGCCAACGAAAAAGTGACTTTGGGAAAAATCCCTCGCTTATCGAAGGAGAGCACGGACAAATTCATTTCTGGATGTCTCTTTCCAATCTGCTCCACGACATATTGGATGAGAATAGGATCGAATCCATTCAACCCATTTTCAAAAACAAACTCGACCGCAGGGTAAGATTTATAGAGAACTTCAAATTCATTTTTCTTGAAATTTCGTTCTTTGGGCAGTTTCATTTTTCTCTTGATATCGGTGAAGATATAATCACATACGATTCCTTCAATCTCCCAGTTCAAATGAGAGACACCATGAAATATCGCACCCGTTATGGAGGCCCCATTCAATCGGGCAAACCGTAAATCTGCATAACTCAAATCTGCGCCCTGTAAATCGGTTCCTTGAAGATTGGCACCCTGGAGATTAACGCCTTGTAGACTCGTTTTCCTGAGATTGGCTTCTCTCAGATAGGCGATGGAAAGATTGGCCCCCATGAGATCAGCACCCTGCAGGTATGCCCCTTGTAGATCGGCGCCCTGTAAATTGACACCCTGAAGATTGATGCCCTGAAGATTGGCTCTGCGAAGATTTGCTTCCTGGAGATTGGCAATCGCTAAAACAGCACCTTGAAGTGTGGCATCCTGAAGATTCGCACCTTGAAGCGTGGTATTGGATAGATTGGCCTCCTGTAAATTGGCACCGGTGAGGTCCCCACCCTGAAGATTCGACCCTTGAAGATTCGCACTCGAAAGATTGGCACCCTGGAGATTGGCACTCCGAAGATCTGCCCCCGCGAGATTGGCACTCTGCAGGTCGGCGCCCTGAAGATTGGCTTCCAGGAGGATGCTGTTTTTCAGGTTAGCTTCCTGGAGATAGTCATTTTGCAGATCGGCTCCCCGAAGATTGGCGCCTTGAAGATCGGCGCCTTGAAGATCGGCATCCTGAAGATCGGTGTCTTGAAGATCGGCCCCCTGAAGATTGGCAACCGATAGATAAGCAAACTGGAGATTGGCCTCCTGAAAATTGGCATCCTGGAGTTCGGCGCCTTGAAGATCGACGCCCTGCAGATCAGCATCCCGAAGAAAGGCTTTACGCCCCTCTTTCCCGTTGGATTCTATATAGTCTGAGTGGTATTGTAAAATATCGCTGAGTGCTTTGCCATTTATGATGATATCCCCCGGGTTCCGCAATTTCGGATTTTTCAATTCCGACTCCTGATAGATCTTTTTATGTGAAATGCATGTTGAATGCCTAAGCCATGGAATGGTACAGACAAGACCTGGGAAAATTGGTTTTCCTTGCACCAGTGAATCCTATTCTATTAAATAATAACATGAATGTCAAGCAAGTTTTAGACACCTCCCGAAAACAGGTTCAAAAATGATATCAAAGAAATGAAACCGTTTAAAACTTATTGACAATGTTGTTAAAAGTTGCTATATTAAGCCTCCAATTGTGCAATATCAAATTCTCATGGGGCCATAGTTCAATATTGGTTAGAGCGCCGGCCTGTCACGCCGGAGGTTGCGAGTTCGAGTCTCGTTGGCCCCGCCAGTTTAATCCCGTGCCTTTTAAAAAATCCCGTGATTTTTTAAAAGGCACGGGGTTTTCTTTTTTGGACTTATAAAATAACTCTTTTTTAACCGTATCTTACATCGTGGGATTGATTTATTCCCGCTGTCAGGCTGCCTCCCGATCATATTCCTAATTCAATCCAAACCGAATGTCCTCAGATCCTTTTGGATAAGCGCGTAAAATATTACTTGATTATGAAAATTGTATTTCTTAAATTTTAATTTTATCAGTCCGAAATGGTTTGATGTACAAGATCGAAGATGGCCAAATATTTATTGAAAATAATTAAAAGAAATTATTAAAATTAGAATCATGCATAATTTACCAATGCGAAGCTCCCAAGCAGGGTATTAATACCCAAGAAATCTCCTTGGGTATTGACAAAGGGAGGAGGGTGCGTCAGAATCTTAGGTTAGTACATGATATCAACATAGTACGAGAAAAACCATGAAAAGCGATTTTTAAAAAAAAATACGTCCGCGATTGGCAAACTTATTTTTGATGATCTTTTCATCAGTCTTTGTGATACTTCTGGGTGAAGTTATTATTCGTATCTTTTTTCCCCAGACGTTGTGTTTCAATGTCAGTCAATGGGATCTATATGTTGGATTTATTAATAGTCCCAATATTGAAGGATATTCAGAGAAAATTGATTACAAGATGCATGTAAAAATAAATTCTCATGGTTTAAGAGATAGAGAATTTGAATATCAGAAACCATCAAATACCTTACGCATAGGTATTTTTGGCGATTCTTTTACTTTTGGTCAGGGTGTGCAAAATGATGAAACTTATCCTAAATATTTGGAGAATTTATTTCAAAGTAACAATTATATCAAGTCTTCAGGCATAAATATAGAAATTTTAAATTTTGGAATTGTGGCAACA